>NZ_JPOI01000001.1:850000-905000 GCF_000733845.1 Geobacillus vulcani PSS1 | reverse complement strand
CGTCCGCTCAGGGTTAGTCGGGACCTAAGCCGAGGCCGAAAGGCGTAGGTGATGGGCAACAGGTCGAGATTCCTGTACCACCTCCTTCCCGTTTGAGCGATGGGGGGACGCAGGAGGATAGGGCGAGCAGGCGGCTGGAAGAGCCTGTCCAAGCAGTGAGGCTGGCCAGCAGGCAAATCCGCTGGCCGTAAGGCCAAGCTGTGATGGCGACGGAGTCATCCGGAAGTCCCTGATTCCACACTGCCAAGAAAAGCCTCTAGCGAGGGAAGAGGTGCCCGTACCGCAAACCGACACAGGTAGGCGAGGAGAGAATCCTAAGGCGCGCGGGAGAACTCTCGTTAAGGAACTCGGCAAAATGACCCCGTAACTTCGGGAGAAGGGGTGCTCTTTGGGGTGAGGAGCCCTGAAGAGCCGCAGTGAAAAGGCCCAAGCGACTGTTTATCAAAAACACAGGTCTCTGCGAAGCCGAAAGGCGACGTATAGGGGCTGACACCTGCCCGGTGCTGGAAGGTTAAGGGGAGTGCTTAGCGGAAGCGAAGGTGCGAACCGAAGCCCCAGTAAACGGCGGCCGTAACTATAACGGTCCTAAGGTAGCGAAATTCCTTGTCGGGTAAGTTCCGACCCGCACGAAAGGTGTAACGACTTGGGCGCTGTCTCAACGAGAGACCCGGTGAAATTATACTACCTGTGAAGATGCAGGTTACCCGCGACAGGACGGAAAGACCCCGTGGAGCTTTACTGCAGCCTGATATGGAATTTTGGTATCGCTTGTACAGGATAGGTGGGAGCCGGGGAAGCCGGAGCGCCAGCTTCGGTGGAGGCGACGGTGGGATACCACCCTGGCGGTATTGAAATTCTAACCCGCACCCCTGAGCGGGGTGGGAGACAGTGTCAGGTGGGCAGTTTGACTGGGGCGGTCGCCTCCCAAAAGGTAACGGAGGCGCCCAAAGGTTCCCTCAGAATGGTTGGAAATCATTCGGAGAGTGCAAAGGCACAAGGGAGCTTGACTGCGAGACGGACAGGTCGAGCAGGGACGAAAGTCGGGCTTAGTGATCCGGTGGTTCCGCATGGAAGGGCCATCGCTCAACGGATAAAAGCTACCCCGGGGATAACAGGCTGATCTCCCCCAAGAGTCCACATCGACGGGGAGGTTTGGCACCTCGATGTCGGCTCATCGCATCCTGGGGCTGAAGTCGGTCCCAAGGGTTGGGCTGTTCGCCCATTAAAGCGGTACGCGAGCTGGGTTCAGAACGTCGTGAGACAGTTCGGTCCCTATCCGTCGCGGGCGCAGGAAATTTGAGAGGAGCTGTCCTTAGTACGAGAGGACCGGGATGGACGCACCGCTGGTGTACCAGTTGTCCCGCCAGGGGCACCGCTGGGTAGCTATGTGCGGACGGGATAAGCGCTGAAAGCATCTAAGCGTGAAGCCCCCCTCAAGATGAGATTTCCCACCGCCAAAAGCGGGTAAGATCCCTCGAAGATGACGAGGTCGATAGGTCCGAGGTGGAAGCGTGGCGACACGTGGAGCTGACGGATACTAATCGATCGAGGGCTTAACCTAGAAAAGTGGAAGCGCCGCGTTTCGCTCTCGAAGCCAAATGTTCTTCACCCGCAGGGGCGCTCGCGCCCCGAGGGGGAAGGTTATTTGGCAGAAGAGAGCTAGGCGCTGGAACTGGACAATAGAAAAGCGCAGGCGAGCGGTTCGCCGCGACGGGCAAATGTTCTTCGCCCGCAGGGGTGCTTGCACCCCGAGGGAGAAGGTTATTTGACCCCGAGCGGAGGCGAGCCGGAGCTAGACAGTGCGAAAAGCGGAGGCCGCCCGCCTATCGGCGAAACGCGCTGGAGGGCCTGCGAGGAGGCTGTCGCCGCCGCAGCAGGACCGAAGCGTCGCGAGCCGATGGCGGCCGGAGCTAGACAGTACGAAGCGCGGCTTCTTCCGACGGTTATCTAGTTTTGAGGGAATGAACTATTTCGATTGACAAATCCAACAGGATGGATATAATAATAACTGTCCAAGATGATCATCGTTGCCTAGTGGCTATGGCGGAGGGGAAACACCCGTTCCCATCCCGAACACGGAAGTTAAGCCCTCCAGCGCCGATGGTAGTTGGGGCCAGCGCCCCTGCAAGAGTAGGTCGCTGCTAGGCAATAATGAGCAGCCAGTTGCATTCGTGCAATTGGCTGCTTTTGTTTTGAGGAAAAAACGATAAGGACCCGCTCAATGTCTCTCTTCCTTTCATCTACTAGTATAGAATGTTAGCAATGTGGGAAACATAGAGGATGGGAGGTGGAGAGCGTGAGGACATCAATAGTCGATCGGAATCAACGCGAACATGTATGCATCGTTTGTGAACAGAAAAAAAAGGAAGGAATTTCCCTTTTTGGCCATTTTCTTTGTTTGGACTGCAACCGGGCGATTGTGCAAACGAATACGGATGACCCGAACTACTCGTTTTATGTGCGACAGTTGCGCAAAATGTTTACATCGAAAATTCACTCGTAATTGGGGCCTGCATTCGGGCCTGTTTTTATTTGCGATTGATGCGACTCGTGCGTTTTTTCGAGCGTTTGTGATACTATTATGTTTGATGTTTCTCCTGCATATCCTGTGCATTTTGGCAGTCTGTGCCCGGACGATGGCTGTTCTGGGACGGACAGCAAGGAAAGAGGATGATGATGGATCAAACGAAAACTCCTTTATATGACGCTCTCATACACCATTGGGCGCGCCGCCCGGTTTCGTTTCACGTGCCGGGACATAAATACGGTGCGTTGTTTTCAGAACGAGGGAGAGATCTGTTTGCGCCGCTGTTGGCGTTGGATGCGACGGAAATTTCCGGCTTGGATGACTTGCATCATCCTGAGTCGGTGATTGCTGAGGCGCAGGCGTTGGCAGCGGAGCTATATGGCGTTCGGGAGACGTTTTTCCTTGTGAACGGTTCGACGGCAGGGAATTTGGCCATGATCGCCGCCGTGTGTGATGGAAAGAGGAAGAAAGTGATTGTGCAACGCAATTGCCATAAATCGGTGATGCATGCATTGCAACTTATGGGGGCCACTCCTGTTCTACTTGCCCCGGAGTTTGATCGTGATGTGTGTGTCGCTTCGCACATTCGCCCTGAAGCGGTTAAAGAGGCGTTGGCGCTTCATGGCGATGTTGTTGCGGTTGTATTGACGAACCCAAATTATTATGGAATGGCTGGCGATTTGACAGAAATCGTCCGTCTAGTTCATGAACATGGCATTCCGGTGCTGGTTGATGAGGCGCATGGCGCTCATTTCGTTCTCGGGCCCCCTTTTCCGACATCGGCGCTCCGCTATGGCGCCGATGTCGTCGTGCAGTCGGCTCATAAAACGTTGCCGGCGATGACGATGGGAGCGTTTTTGCATGTAAACAGCGAGCGGGTTGATCTTGAACGGTTGAAATATTTTTTGCAGTTGTTTCAGTCAAGCAGTCCGTCTTACCCGATTATGGCGTCGCTCGATTTGGCGCGGAGCTATGTTGCCCAGCTTTCAAAAAGCGATGCGGCAACGATCGTGGCGGAAATTAAGGAGTTTAAAGCAGCCCTGGCCGATATTGACGGGGTGGCAGTCGTTTGTTCCCGCCATTTTGGCGTACAGACCGATCCGCTGAAAGTAACGGTGCAGACGCGTTGTTCCCTAACTGGGTATGAACTGCAGCGTCGACTTGAGCGCGAAGGAGTGTTTGTCGAGCTTGCTGATCAAATGAATGTGCTTTTTGTTTGCCCGCTGGCCGCAACTGGTGGACTTCAGAAGGCGGTGAAGAAAATCAAACGGGCGTGGCGTGATTTGCCGGATGGTGAGGTGCCGGTATGTGACGCTTCGCCTTTTCTCGGCCCACCGCTATCGGTTTTAGTCCCGTATGATGAACTGCGTTGTTTGCGGACAAAAGCCGTGGCGCTTGAGGAAGCTGAAGGACATATAGCGGCGGAAACGATCATTCCATATCCACCTGGTGTGCCGCTCGTGTGGGTCGGGGAACAGCTCGGCCGTGGCCATATTGAACAGATCCGCCAGCTTCTTTGCTATCGGGCACACATACAAGGCGGGAGCAGGCTGAAAGATGGTCAGTTGGTTGTATACGAATAGGAAGGATGGAAAGGATGCCGCGAGTGATGAACGGATGCTTTTTTTCGTTTGAAGGGCCGGAAGGAGCCGGCAAAACGACGATGATCAGCAAATTGGAATCGTTGTTGCGTGAGCGGGGGATTGACGTTGTGGCGACGAGGGAACCGGGCGGAGTGCGCATTGCCGAGGCAATTCGTTCAATCATTTTAAACCGCGATTATACAGAGATGGACGGGCGGACGGAGGCTCTTTTGTATGCGGCCGCGCGCCGGCAGCATTTGCTTGAGAAAATCGTACCGGCGCTTGAGGCTGGGTGCGTCGTCCTTTGCGACCGGTTTGTTGACAGCTCCCTCGCCTATCAAGGATTTGCCCGCGGGCTTGGCATTGAGGAAGTATGGAAAATTAATGAGTTCGCTATTGATGGATATATGCCGTCGCTGACGATTTATTTTGATCTCGATCCGCAAATTGGGCTTGAACGAATCCGGCGAAACCGCGGCCGGGAAGTAAATCGGCTTGACCTTGAAACGTTGTCTTTTCATGAGAAGGTGCGAGAAGGGTATCGGGAACTCGCCAGACGGTTTGGCGACCGCATTGTCGTCATCGACGCGAACCGCCCGCTTGATGATGTATTCTCCGAAACAACAGCAGTGGTGCTTTCCCGCTTGAAAGGAAGATGACAGCGCCATTTCCATGAATCCAACCGTGATGATTCCTAGCGGACATGATAGAATAGAAATAAGAAATAAGGAAGAGTGATGGCGATGCGATGGGAACAGCTAGCGAAACGTCAGCCGGTGGTGGCGAAAATGTTGCAAAGCGCCTTGGAAAAAGGGCGAATTTCTCATGCGTACTTGTTTGAGGGGCAACGGGGGACGGGTAAAAAAGCGGCCAGTTTGTTGTTGGCGAAACGTTTGTTTTGTCTATCCCCAATCGGAGTTTCCCCGTGTCTAGAGTGCCGCAACTGCCGGCGCATCGACTCCGGCAACCACCCCGATGTCCGGGTGATTGGCCCGGATGGAGGGTCAATCAAAAAGGAACAAATCGAATGGCTGCAACAAGAGTTCTCGAAAACAGCGGTCGAGTCGGATAAAAAAATGTACATTGTTGAGTACGCCGATCAAATGACGACAAGCGCTGCCAACAGCCTTCTGAAATTTTTGGAAGAACCACATCCGGGAACGGTGGCGGTATTGCTGACCGAGCAATACCATCGCTTGCTGGAGACGATCGTTTCCCGCTGTCAAGTGCTTTCGTTCCGGCCGCTGTCGCCGGTGGAGCTCGCCCAGGAACTTGTCGAGGAGCACGTACCGTTGCCATTGGCGCTGTTGGCTGCCCATTTGACAAACAGCTTCGAGGAAGCACTGGCACTTGCCCAAGATAGTTGGTTTGCCGAGGCGCGAACATTAGTGCTACAATGGTATGAGATGCTCGGCAAGCCGAAGCTGCATCTTTTGTTTTTCATCCATGACCGCTTGTTTCCGCATTTTTTGGAAAGCCATCAGCTTGACCTTGGACTTGATTTGCTTTTATATTTATACCGCGATTTGTTGCATATTCAAGCCGGACAAATGGACGGCGTGTTATACCGTGATCAGTTGGACCGCCTGCAACGATGGGGGCTTGCTTGCCCACAACGGCGGATCGTGGCTGGTATGGAAGCAATTTTACAAGCGAAAACGCGTTTAAATACAACCAATATGAGCACCGCGTTGCTTGTTGAGCAGCTCGTTCTTCAATTAAAGCGGTAAAGGAGGGAGAGCCGTTGTATACGGTAGTCGGCGTCCGTTTTAAAAAAGCAGGAAAAATTTATTATTTTGACCCTGGCGATGCCGTTATTCCCGTCGGCGAATTCGTCATTGTCGAGACGGTGCGAGGCATTGAGTATGGAAAAGTCGTCGTCGCCAATAAACAAGTTGACGAAAACGACATCGTGTTGCCGCTCAAAAAAGTGATCCGAGTGGCGAATGAGAAAGATAAATGGATTGTAGAAGAAAACAAAAAGGCGGCGCGCCAGGCGTACGACATTTGCTTGCGCAAGGTGGAAGAGCACGGGCTGGAAATGAAGCTTGTCGATGTGGAATATACGTTTGACCGCAATAAAGTGATCTTTTATTTCACTGCCGATGGGCGCGTCGATTTCCGCGAGCTTGTGAAAGACTTAGCGTCGATTTTCCGCACGCGCATCGAGCTGCGGCAAATCGGGGTGCGCGATGAGGCGAAAATGCTTGGCGGCATCGGGCCGTGCGGCCGTATGCTTTGCTGTTCGACGTTTTTAGGCGATTTTGAACCGGTGTCGATCAAAATGGCGAAAGATCAAAACTTGTCGCTCAATCCAACGAAAATTTCCGGGCTGTGCGGCCGGCTGATGTGTTGCCTGAAATATGAAAACGAAGAGTATGAGACGGCGAAAGAACAACTCCCGGATTTAGGGGAATATGTCGAGACACCACACGGCTTCGGCAAAGTCGTCGGCTTGAACATTTTAGAGCGGGTGTTGCAAATCGAGATTCCAGAATTCGGAAGGGTCGTCGAATACACACTCGATGAGCTGATGAAAAACGGGACGTTGTCCATTCGCGTCGCAGATTAATTTGGGGTGGGGCCGGTGGAAAAAGTAGATAAAAAAGAAGTGTTTCGATCAGTGGCCAATATGGAAGAGCAACTTAGTTATTTTTACCGCGAGCTGGTTCAACTGAAACAGCGCGTAACGGAGCTGTTAGAAGAGAATCACCAGTTGCAAATCGAAAATGCTCATTTGCGCCGTCGACTTGAACAATTGTCAGAAGCATGGGAAGAAGCCAAACGAAAAGGGGACAAACATGGCAAAAAACTGATCGACATTGGCGAAGGGTATGACAATTTAGCCCGCCTTTACCAAGAAGGGTTTCATATTTGTCATATCCATTACGGAAGCGTTCGCACCGAGGGCGATTGTTTGTTTTGCTTGTCATTTTTGAACAAAAACTAAAGGCAGCGCCACCCTTTCCGTTTCGGAAAGGTTATTTTTTTCAATGGAGGGTCGTGCGTCATGGTGGAATTGCACGAGGATGAACGGCTCGATTATTTGTTTAACGAAGAGCTCCGCATCATTCAAAGTCCATCTGTATTTTCGTTTTCCCTTGATGCCGTGCTCCTTGCTCATTTTGCCTATATGCCGATTCAAAAGGGGCAGATTGTTGATTTGTGCACGGGCAACGGAGTGATTCCCCTCTTATTGAGCCGGCGAACAAAAGGGACGATCATCGGCATCGAAATTCAAGAACGGCTTTGCGACATGGCGAGGCGGAGTGTGCAATACAACGGGCTTGAAGGACAAATCGAGATCATACACGGCGACATTAAAGAAGCGCCGCAGCGGATCGGTTACAGCCGGTACGATGTCGTCACGTGCAACCCCCCGTATTTTCCAGCAGTCGGCAAAGATGAACTGAACAAAAATGAACATATCGCCATCGCCCGCCATGAAATTTATTGCACCTTAGAGGATGTGATCCGCGTCAGCAGCCAGCTGTTGAAGCAAGGAGGGAAGGCGGCGTTCGTCCACCGGCCCGGGAGGCTGCTTGACCTTGTGACGCTCATGCGCCAATACCGTCTTGAGCCGAAACGGCTCCGCTTTGTGTACCCGAAAGCGGGCAAAGAGGCGAACATGATTTTGATTGAAGGAACAAAAGATGCAAGCCCGGACTTAAAAGTGTTGCCTCCGCTTGTCGTGTATGATGAGAAGAACGAATATACCGAGGAGACGAAGCGTATCTTATATGGCATTATTTCATCTTAAAGGGGCGGAACAAGGATGCTTTGGCAGCAAAAAAGTTTTGTCGAACAAACGGAGCAAGGGACATTGTACATCGTGCCGACGCCGATCGGCAATTTGGAGGATATGACGTTTCGCGCGGTTAGGACGCTTCAGGAGGCTGACGTCATCGCTGCCGAAGACACAAGGCAGACGAAAAAGCTGCTCGCTCATTTCGACATTCATACGCCGCTCGTCAGCTACCATGAGCATAATAAATACGCGAGCGGCCGACAGCTTGTCGAATGGCTGAAGAAAGGAAAAACGGTGGCATTAGTGAGCGACGCCGGGATGCCCGGCATTTCCGATCCGGGCTATGAGCTTATTGCTGCGGCGCTTGCCGAACGCTGCCGCGTCGTCCCTCTTCCTGGAGCGAACGCGGCATTGACAGCGCTTGTCGCCTCCGGGTTGCCGACGAACCGCTTTTTGTTTGTCGGCTTTTTGGAACGGGCGAAAAAAGAGAAAAAAGAGCAGTTGCTGTCGTTAAAAACGGCGGCGGAGACGTTAATTTTTTATGAGGCGCCCCACCGCCTGAAAGAAACCCTCGCTCTCATGTATGATATATTCGGCAATCGGCGCATCGCTCTTGGCCGCGAGCTGACGAAACGGTTTGAGGAGTTCATCCGCGGTGATTTAAGTGATGCGGTCGCTTGGGCGGAAGAACATGACATCCGGGGCGAATTTTGCCTCATTGTCGAAGGGGCGCGAGATGGACATAAACAAGAGCAAGAGGCAGAGGAATGGTGGCAGCCGCTTTCGCTTGTCGAACATGTCGATTATTATATTCGCGAGCACAGCCTTTCCGTCAAAGAGGCGGTGAAACAGGCGGCCAGTGATCGAAACATGTCGAAACGTGACGTTTATCGGCAGTATCATCAACAGCAAGAAGAAAAAAAAGAGTTTCTCTGAAGCCAGAGAAACTTTTTTATTCTTTTTCTTTGTCCGCTGCTGCTTCTAGATGCTGTTGGATCTCCTGCAGCAAAATTTCCGCGCCTTCGCGGCTTAAAATGATTTTGCCGCCGGCCAGTTTGAAGTTGTCGTCCGACACTTCGCCGGTGACGACACACGTCATGTTCGGCTTATACTTTTTCAAAATGATGCGGTCATCGTCAACATAAATTTCCAACGCATCTTTTTCGTTAATATCCAACGTGCGTCGCAGTTCAATCGGAATGACGACGCGTCCTAACTCATCGACTTTACGCACAATCCCTGTCGATTTCATCGTCGATTCTCCTCTCCGCAAAAAAGTTTTTTGTCGTTTATTCGTCAATATTCGATAAATTTCCTACAACCTAATCATATCAGTGTTTCCATTAAGCGTCAATCCTTTAATATGTAAAATTTAAAAAAAATGTATATTGTTATTTCAAAAAAAAGTTTGTTTAGAGAGAAAGGAGAAAACGAATGAATTTGCCCTTCTAAAATCTATCCTTGTATAACGAGTTCGCAGCGATGGTTGAAAATGCGGCCGTATTTTTGCTGGTTTGGGTATATTTTTTCAGCCCACGAGAAATAGATGTTTTTGTAGAATGAAAAAATTATGTAAAATAAAAGTAACGCCGCTCTCGTCGCCGGACGGGGGCTTTTGTGTTCAACAGTACGAGGGAGGGCCTAACCGATGGAGAAAAAAACGTTTTATTTGACGACGCCGATTTATTACCCGAGCGACCGTCTGCATATCGGTCATGCTTATACAACGGTAGCGGGGGACGCCATGGCTCGCTATAAACGGATGCGCGGCTATGATGTCATGTATTTGACAGGCACCGATGAGCATGGGCAAAAAATTCAGCGCAAGGCGGAAGAAAAAGGAGTAACACCGCAACAATACGTCGATGAGATCGTGGCTGGCATTCAAGAGCTGTGGAAGAAGCTTGACATTTCCTACGATGATTTTATTCGTACAACACAGGAGCGGCATAAAAAAGTTGTCGAACAAATTTTCGCCCGTCTTGTCGAACAAGGCGATATTTATTTGGGTGAATATGAAGGCTGGTATTGTACGCCGTGCGAATCGTTTTACACGGAGCGGCAGCTTGTGGAAGGCAACTGTCCGGACTGCGGTCGGCCTGTTGAGAAAGTGAAAGAAGAGTCCTATTTCTTCCGGATGAGCAAATACGTCGACCGCTTGTTGCAATATTACGAAGAAAATCCCGATTTTATCCAGCCGGAGTCGCGGAAAAATGAGATGATTAACAACTTCATTAAGCCGGGGCTTGAGGATTTGGCTGTGTCGCGGACGACGTTCGATTGGGGCATTAAAGTGCCAGGCAATCCGAGACATGTCATCTATGTCTGGATCGACGCGCTTGCCAACTACATCACCGCGCTCGGCTACGGCACGGACAACGATGAAAAGTTCCGCAAATATTGGCCGGCGGACGTCCATTTGGTCGGCAAAGAGATTGTTCGTTTCCATACGATTTATTGGCCGATTATGTTGATGGCGCTCGGCTTGCCGCTGCCGAAAAAAGTATTCGGCCATGGCTGGCTGCTCATGAAAGACGGGAAAATGTCGAAATCGAAAGGCAATGTTGTCGACCCAGTAACGCTCATCGACCGGTATGGGCTTGATGCGCTTCGCTATTATTTGCTGCGGGAAGTGCCGTTCGGCGCTGATGGCGTGTTTACGCCGGAAGGATTTATTGAGCGCATCAACTATGACTTGGCCAACGACTTAGGCAATTTGTTGCACCGTACCGTAGCGATGATCGAGAAATATTTCGGCGGCGTTATTCCGCCATACTGCGGGCCGAAAACACCGTTTGACCAAGAGTTGACGCAAACGGCGCGCGAAGTGGTGCGTCAATATGAAGAGGCAATGGAGGAAATGGAGTTTTCCGTCGCTCTCGCCGCTGTTTGGCAGTTGATTAGCCGGACGAACAAATACATTGATGAAACGCAGCCATGGGTATTGGCCAAAGACGAACAGAAACGGGATGAACTTGCCGCCGTCATGACCCACTTGGCTGAATCGCTCCGCCATACGGCGGTGCTGCTCCAGCCGTTTTTGACGCGCACGCCGGAGCGCATGTTCGCTCAGCTCGGCATCACTAATCATTCCTTGAAAGAATGGGACAGCTTGTACGATTTTGGCCTCATTCCGGAAGGGACAAAAGTGCAAAAGGGAGAACCGCTCTTCCCGCGCCTTGACATCGAAGCGGAAGTGGAGTACATTAAGGCGCATATGCAAGGAGGCAAATCGGCTGCCGAGCCGGTAAAAGAAGAGAAAAAAGCAGCGGAGGCGGCAGAAATTTCAATTGACGAGTTCGCCAAAATCGATTTGCGTGTCGCTGAAGTCATCCATGCCGAACGGATGAAAAACGCCGATAAGCTGTTGAAGCTTCAGCTTGACCTTGGCGGCGAGAAGCGGCAAGTGATTTCCGGCATCGCCGAGTTTTACAAGCCAGAAGAACTCATCGGCAAAAAAGTCATTTGCGTCGCCAATTTAAAACCAGCCAAATTGCGCGGCGAATGGTCGGAAGGCATGATTCTAGCCGGAGGCAGCGGCGGGGAATTTTCGCTGGCGACGGTTGATCAACACGTGCCGAATGGAACGAAAATCAAATAACCGTTTGCTTGGCAGGGGGGTGTTGCGCTTGACACCTCCTTGTCGCTATTTTGTAATGGAAATGTTAACGAAATGTGACGTATGTAACCAATTTCTATGCTACACTTAACATCAAGGTGGAAAAGAGGGCATTGGTATGTTGTTTGATACGCACGCACATTTGAATGCGGTCCAATACGAAGAAGATTTGGAACAAGTGATTGAACGCGCCCGCGATGAAGGGGTTTCACACATTGTTGTCGTCGGATTTGACCGTCCGACGATCAAGCGCGCGATTGAGCTGGCCGAGCGGTATCCGTTTATTTATGCCGCGGTTGGTTGGCACCCAGTCGATGCGATCGAAATGACTGATGACGACTTGCAGATGCTTGAACAGCTCGCTGCCCACCCGAAAGTCGTGGCGCTCGGCGAGATGGGGCTTGACTACCATTGGGATAAATCGCCGAAAGACGTGCAACAAGAGGTGTTTCGGCAGCAAATCCGGCTGGCGAAAAAGGTGAAGTTGCCGATCATCATTCATAACCGTGAGGCGACGTCGGATATTTTAAAAATTTTGCAGGAGGAAAACGCCGCTGAAGTCGGCGGGATTATGCATTGCTTCAGCGGCAGCGTCGAGGTGGCCAAACAGTGCATGGACATGAATTTTTTCATTTCCCTTGGCGGACCGGTCACGTTTAAAAACGCGAAAAAACCGAAGGAAGTGGCGAAGGAGATTCCGCTCAGCCATTTATTGATCGAAACCGACTGTCCATATTTAACGCCTCACCCTTTCCGCGGCAAACGAAACGAGCCGAGCTATGTCAAATACGTCGCCGAGGCGATTGCCGAGATCAAAAATGTTTCTTTTGCCGAAGTAGCGGAAACAACGGCGGAAAATGCCAAAAAATTGTTCGCCATAGACCGCTAAAATTAGGCGTCAGATCATGGGGAGGCTTGTCGAAAAAGGGGCGAAAACGAAAAAGTTCTACAAATTCGGTGAAAATGCGCCAATGGTCTGTCGACAAGTCTTCCTTCCTTTTTCACTGAATTTTCTGCATAATAGAGTATGCTCGTGCGTACATGTTAAAGGGAGAGGGGAATTCCGCAGGAAAAGGAGGCGTTCATCTGATGTTGCCAAACGGGAGGAAATGGCTGGACTTATGGAGGAAAAACGTGACCGTCACAGCGGGTGGGTTTCTCGCCATCTCCGCGACGACAGGAGTTGCTGGATATGAGATGGCCAAGGATGATGTGACGCTGATCGCCAATGGAGAAAAACAGGAGATTCGCACTCATGCCAAAACAGTAAAAGAACTGCTGGCGGAGCAAAACATTCAGCCGCGCAAAGAAGATTATGTTTATCCGTCCCTGCATTCGCCGATCACCGACGATCTCCATATTGTTTGGGAAGCGAGCAAAGAAGTGACGCTTACAGTCAATGGAAAAAAGAAAAAGATATGGACGACAGCTGATACAGTTGCGGAGCTGCTCCGTTCGCAGCACGTAGCGGTCGGGCCGCATGACAAAGTGGCGCCAGCGCTTTCGGTGAAAATTCAAAAAGGCATGGACATCGGTGTTGAAAAGGCGTTTCCCGTCTACGTCAATGTCGGCGGTAAACAACAGCAGGTATGGACAACTTCGACTACGGTCGCTGACTTTTTGAAGCAGCAAGGGATTCAGCTAGGCCAACTTGATCGGATAGAGCCTTCCTTGCATGAAACGGTCAAAGAACAGATGACCATTCGTGTGATCCGAGTAAAAAAAGTCACCGATGTAGTGGAAGAACCCGTCGACTTTGCCGTGGTGACAAAACGGGACGACTCATTGCCGAAAGGAGAACGGCGCGTCATTCAGCCTGGAGAAAAAGGAACGGTGCAAAAAACGTATGAGGTTACGTTGGAAAACGGCAAAGAAACCGCGCGCAAGCTGATTGCTGCGAAGATGGTAAAAGAAAGCAAGGCGCGCATTGTCGCCATCGGCACGAAAACGGTGCGCCCGGTTGCCGCGCCCGACCGTCCGTCCTCGCGCGGCTCGGACCATGCCGCGAAGGAATTTTACGTCACTGCCACCGCCTACACCGCCTATTGTGCAGGCTGTTCAGGCATAACAAGCACGGGCATCAACTTGCGCAAAAATCCTTCCGCTAAAGTGATTGCAGTCGACCCGTCCGTCATCCCCCTTGGGTCGAAAGTGTATGTGGAAGGATACGGATATGCCATTGCCGCTGACACCGGCTCAGGCATCCGTGGATATAAAATTGATGTGTTTTTCCCGGAACGGTCGGATGCGTTTCGTTGGGGCAGAAAGCGCGTGAAAATACGGGTATTGCCGTAGAGATGCGATGGGAGAACGAAGCGGAGGGTTTTTTCCCTCTGCTTTTTTTCGCTATAATGGCATTGTGCCGCGACAGCGCGCGCCGTTTCTGTTAAATTAGACGATGCAAACGGAAAAAAGTTTCAGGGAAATTCAAAAAATAATTCAGGGAATGAAGCGGCTTTCGGCGATGATCCGCCTTACTTTTGATTTTACCGGAAAGGAGGCATTGCAGAAATAGGAAAAAGGGATGATTCCGTTGTTTCTGCAATGGGAGGATGAAGATCAAAGAAGTGATCGTTGTGGAAGGAAAAGATGATACGGCGGCGATCCGGCGCGCCGTCGATGCCGATACAATCGAGACAAACGGAGCAGCGGTGGGCGCGGATGTCATTGAGCGGATCAAGCTGGCGAAAGAGCGCCGCGGCGTGATCATTTTTACCGATCCCGATTTTCCTGGTGAAAAAATTCGCCGCACGATTGCCGAACAGGTGCCGGGGTGCAAGCATGCCTTTTTGCCGCGCGAGGCGGCCAAAGCGAAAAACGGCAAAGGGGTGGGGGTTGAGCACGCATCTCCCGACGAAATCCGTCAGGCGCTCGCCAATGTGTATGAAGAGGCGCCGGATTGGAAGGAAGAAATTACGTTTGCTGAACTGATCGAGGCTGGGTTGATCGGCGGCGCGATGGCGCGCCGGCGGCGGCAACGTCTCGGGGAGGAGCTGAAAATCGGCTATGCGAACGGCCGGCAGTTTCATAAGCGGCTGCAAATGTTCCGCATTTCCCGTGACGCTTTTTATGCCGCGTTAGCGCAAGTGATGCAGGAGGAGGCGGACGATGCATAAAGATATTGCAACACCGGGGCGGACGAAAGAAATTTTGGAGCGATATGGCTTTTCGTTTAAAAAGAGCCTTGGACAAAACTTTTTGATCGATGCGAACATTTTGCGGAAAATCGTGGATGTTGCCGACATCTCCCGCGATACGGGGGCGATCGAAATTGGACCGGGTATCGGAGCGTTGACGGAGCAATTGGCGAGGCGGGCGAAAAAAGTCGTCGCTTTCGAAATCGATGGCCGGCTGTTGCCCATTTTGGCTGATACGCTATCCCCCTATGACAATGTGTGCATCATCCATCAAGATGTATTAAAGGCTGATTTGCACACCGTCATCGCCAAGGAATTGGCCGATGTAACCGATCGGATGGTTGTCGCCAACTTGCCGTATTACGTGACAACGCCAATCATTATGAAGCTGCTCACCGATCGGCTGCCTATCCGCGGCATGGTCGTCATGTTGCAAAAAGAAGTGGCGGATCGTCTCGCCGCCAAGCCAGGAACGAAAGATTACGGCTCGCTGACGATCGCCGTGCAATATTATACCGAAGCAGAAGTTGTCATGACCGTGCCGCGCACCGTCTTTATGCCGCAGCCGAATGTCGATTCCGCCGTCATCCGGCTTGTGAAGCGGCAGCATCCGCCTGTTGTTGTCAACGATGAAGGTGTGTTTTTTCAAGTGGTGCGGGCAAGCTTCGCCCAGCGCCGCAAAACGCTGTTCAACAACTTGATAAACAATTTGCCGGGAGGAAAAGAGAACAAAGAGCAAATTGAACGAGCGCTCGCTGCTTTGGGCATTGACCCGCGCCGCCGCGGGGAGACGCTTGACATCGCTGAGTTTGCTTCATTAAGCAACGCGTTGACACCGCTTTTCAGCAAATGAAGGAGTCGCAAAGCAAGCGCTACTCCGGGGGCAGCGGTCTTTTCGTCAACCATCCAAACAGGCGTCTATCACCTATTGTCCGCACGTGCATATCGTATGGGTGACAACGATTATGCAATGGAGTGAGCGGTGATGGACGTCATTAAAATCGGCGATATTGTCGCCCGAAAGTCTTACCAATGTGATTTATTGTTCCGAGTCATTGATATGAAAGAAAAAAACGGCGAGTGGGAAGCGATTTTGTATGGTGAGGATGTGCGTCTCGTCGCGGACGCTCCGTGCAGTGATTTAGTCGTCATCGATGAGCAGGAGCAACAGGAACGGAAGAAGCGGGAAATCGAGCTGATCGAACAATCGTACCGACTTTTTCGCCAAGATTATCAGGCGATCAAGCAAAAAGTCGAATATCGGGCGACCGGCGGATACCGGGTGGAGAAAGATTTTTTTCAAATTCCGGGGCGCGTTCTCCATTTGGATGGCGACCCGTTATATTTGCGCAAATGTATGGATTTGTATGAACGGATCGGCGTGCCGGTGCACGGCATTTATTGCGAGGAAAGCGAAATGCCGGAAAAAGTTGGCTATTGGATCGAGCAGTTTCGTCCGGATATTTTAGTCATCACCGGGCATGATTCGTATTCGAAGTCAAAAGGAAAGGTGCATGAGTTAAAAGCGTACCGCCATTCGCGCCATTTTGTGCAAACGGTGAAAGAAGCGCGCAAAAAAGTGCCTCATTTGGACCAACTGATCATTTTCGCCGGCGCCTGCCAGTCGCACTTTGAGTCGCTCATCCGCGCTGGGGCGAATTTTGCCAGTTCACCAGCGCGGGTGAACATTCATGCTCTGGACCCTGTCTATATCGTTTCGCGCCTCAGCTTCACCCCGTTCACCGAAACGGTCGATGTATGGGATGTGCTGCGCAACACGTTAACCGGGGAAAAGGGGCTTGGTGGGGTGGAAACGAAAGGCGTGCTCCGCACCGGGATGCCGTTTCGCCTCATTGAGGATCGAGAGGAAAACCGCCGCAATTGATGGGCGGTTTTTTATACGTCCGTCGTATTTTTTTACAAAAAAGTTCCACATTGTACATAAAAAGAAGGATATTGTAGAAAAATATACATTGACAGAAATAAAAACACCCTGATATAATCTTTAATTTTGACTTTGGACGTCATTTTTGTTACAATTACAAATAGTGAGGTGGATGATGAATGCCAAAGACTTTATCCGATATTAAAAAAACGCTGGATTCCAATATCGGGAAACGGTTGACGCTGCGAGCCAACGGCGGACGCAGAAAAATGATTGAGCGTTGTGGTATTTTGGCGGAAACATATCCATCCGTATTTGTCATTGAGCTGGATCAAAAAGAGAATTCGTTTGAACGCGTATCGTTCAGTTACGCCGATGTATTGACAGAGACGGTAAAGTTGACGTTTTGGGATGATGAGCAAGCAGGGGGGCAGTAGACAGATTTGTTTGCTGCTTTTTGTTTTTGTCTGAAATAGGTGGACATAGAGCCGTTTCCTTTGCTTCATACTAAAACTGTCGCAGCCGTCCTTTGCTTTGCCAAATGCCAGGCTGTTCTGCTGATACACCACGCCAATGAACATGGAAAGGGGTTGCTGACATTGGGTCGACGCCGCGGGATTATGTCGCAACGTTTGAAGGAAGAGCTGGCGAAAGAGCTGGGCTTTTACGATGTCGTGCAGCGTGAGGGATGGGGCGCCATCCGCGCGAAGGACGCAGGAAACATGGTCAGATTGGCGATTGAACGGGCGGAACGGCAGCTGGCCGGAACAACGGAATAGGGGCCGGCAGAGGGGCGTGTTGCGGCGAGGGTGTCCCGAACGGGGCACCTTTTTTGTATACATATATTGTTTGGCGTCGTCGCCAGAACATGGTAATATGATAAAATGGGTTGACGAAAGAAAGGCGGATGAGACGGGACAAAGACGGCGGAGATGGAAAACAGACGATGGATGCTGATCCGCTTATTCATGATTGCGCGTGGAAGTAGGTGAGGATGAGTGAGGTTGTCGATAAAAGCGCCGGCGAAAATCAATTTGTCACTCGACGTTCTTTATAAGCGCCCGGATGGTTACCATGAAGTGAAAATGGTGATGACGACGATCGATTTGGCCGATCGCATTGAGCTTGTCGCGTTGCCGGAGGAGGATGCGATTCGCATCGTTTCGCAAAACCGCTTTGTGCCGGATGATTGTCGCAACTTGGCGTATCAGGCGGCGAAACTTCTTAAAGAGACGTTTTCCATCCGCCAAGGGGTGGCCATTTCCATTACGAAGCATATTCCGGTGGCCGCCGGATTGGCGGGGGGAAGCAGCGATGCGGCGGCGACGCTGCGCGGGTTGAACAAGCTTTGGCAGCTTGGATTAACGATGGATGAACTGGCAGAACTAGGGGCGAAAATCGGCTCGGATGTCGCATTTTGCGTCTACGGCGGAACCGCCTTGGCGACGGGGCGCGGGGAAATCATCACTCCGATCGCTTCCCCGCCGCCGTGCTGGGTTGTGTTGGCCAAGCCCCCGATCGGTGTGTCGACGGCGGAAGTGTACCGAAACTTGGAGCTTGAGCGTGTCAGCCATCCAGACGTCGATGCGATGGTGAGCGCGATCGAGCGACAAGATTATGCGGCGATCTGCCGGTTGGTCGGCAATGTTCTTGAGGAAGTGACGTTGAAAAAATATCCGGAAGTCGCGCATATTAAAGAACAAATGAAGCGGTTTGGCGCTGACGCGGTGCTGATGAGCGGCAGCGGGCCGACCGTGTTTGGGCTGATCGAGCATGATTCCAGAATGCAGCGGGTATATAATGGGTTGCGCGGCTTTTGTGACCAAGTGTTTGCAGTGAGAATGTTAGGAGAACGGCATTCTCTTGATTAAACACGTACATTTTTGTTAAAATATATTTATAATATTCGGTTTCGGGAGGTCGGCTATGAAGCTAAGGCGAAGCGGCCGTTTAGTTGATATGACGCATTATCTTCTTGAACGGCCCCATCAGCTCATTCCGCTGACATTTTTTGCAGAGCGGTACGAATCGGCCAAATCCTCGATCAGCGAAGATTTGGCTATCATTAAGCAGACGTTCGAGCAGCAAGGAATCGGAACCGTTCGGACACTGCCCGGCGCTGCCGGCGGCGTACAATACATTCCAAAAATGGCTGCCGAGGAAGCGGAAGAAGTGGTTGCGTATTTGTGTGAACAACTGTCGCGTCCGGATCGGCTTCTTCCCGGAGGATATTTGTATATGACCGACATTCTTGGCGATCCTCGTATTATGAATAAAATCGGCCGCCTTTATGCATCGATGTTTGCCGACCGTCCGGTGGATGTCGTCATGACGATCGCCACCAATGGGATTCCGTTCGCGTATGCCATCGCCAACTTTTTGTATGTGCCCGTTGTCATCGTTCGCCATGACAATAAAGTGACCGAAGGACCGATGGTGAGCATCAATTACGTATCCGGCTCGTCGAAACGCATCCAAACGATGGTCCTATCGAAGCGCAGCTTAGCGGAAAGAGCCAATGTGCTCATCGTCGATGATTTTATGAAGGCGGGGGGGACGATCAATGGAATGATCAGTTTGTTGCAGGAGTTTAACGGCAATGTCTCCGGCATCGGCGTGCTCGTGGAGTCGGAAGAAGCAAAGGAGCGATTGGTTGATGAATACATTTCACTCGTCAAACTGTCTGAGGTAGATGTAAAAGAAAAGCGAATCTCTGTTAAGGAAGGCAATTACAAAGCGTTTTTGTAGCAGCTTGCTGCTTGATAAGAAAAATTAAGAAAGGAGACTGGCTAATGAGAAAGGTAGAGACAACGAAGGCGCCGCAAGCGATCGGCCCGTATTCGCAAGGGATCATCGTCAACAACATGTTTTACAGCTCCGGGCAAATCCCGCTCACTCCAGAAGGGGAACTGGTGAAAGGCGACATTCAGGCGCAGACGCATCAAGTGTTCCAAAACTTGAAAGCCGTATTGGAAGCGGCCGGAGCTTCGCTCGATACGGTGGTGAAAACGACCGTGTTTTTGAAAAATATGGATGATTTTGCGGCGATGAATGAAGTGTACAGCCAATACTTCCCGAACCATAAGCCGGCGCGTTCATGCGTGGAAGTAGCCCGGCTGCCGAAAGATGTCCTTGTCGAAATTGAAGTTGTCGCCCTCGTTCCGTGACGAGGGATCCACTTTTTCCCTGCCTAAAATTTATAAAAAATTTTTTGAAAAAAAGAAGGAAATGACCAAGACATGTGGAATTAATTACATCGACTCTCATATAGGGAAAAGGTGGGTGAGCATAAATGGAAGTGACAGACGTAAGATTACGCCGCGTCAATACCGAAGGACGGATGAAAGCGATCGCCTCCATTACGTTGGACAACGAGTTCGTCGTCCATGACATCCGCGTCATCGACGGAAACAATGGGCTGTTCGTTGCGATGCCGAGCAAACGCACGCCGGACGGTGAGTTCCGCGACATCGCACATCCGATCAATTCCGCCACGCGCGGGAAAATCCAGGAGGCGATCCTCGCTGAATACCACCGCCTCGGAAAATTGGAAGAAGAACTTGAAGAAGCAGGCGCTTCGTAAACATATGGAAAGGGGGCTTAGGTGAAATTCACCAAGCTCTCTATTTTTTTGCCAACCGCATTGTTTCCTTGAAAAGTGCCGTTGATTCATATATATTCAATTATGGGTGAGCTACTCCCACTTCGCTTTGCTTGAAGTGGGAGCTTCTCCATTCCACGACGAAAGCGTTCTTTTGTCTCTCCGAGCGTGACTTCGGGTCGTCCCAACCCTAGGCATCCGACGATTCGAAGTTCTTTCGCGCTTCGGATGGTGGACGCATGGAAGGCTTAGACTGGTTTTCGCATTCAATGTTCTCCATGCAACTTCCTATATCCAATTCACAAAGAACATGATATACCTTGATTTTATCATGTGTTTTGGCTGACGCCAACCGACATTGATCTCCCGCTGATCGCTGGGTTGCGCCCTTCACGCGCTTGAAGCGGGAATCTTCTCTCGGAACTATGATTAAAAGGGTAATTGGAGGCCTTTTACATGAAGCGATATGCGGTCATTTTGGCGGCCGGACAAGGGACGAGGATGAAATCCAAGTGGTATAAAGTGCTTCATCCCGTTTGCGGCAAGCCAATGGTTCAGCACGTCATCGACCAAGTGTCGAAGCTTGGGGTGGAAAAAACGATTGCGGTAGTGGGATTTGGAGCCGAACAAGTGAAAGAACAGCTCGGCTCCCAGTGTGAATACGCCTTGCAGGAGGAGCCACTCGGGACGGCGCATGCGGTGATGCAGGCGGCTCCGCATTTGCGTGGTCTTGAAGGAGTGACGATTGTCGTCTGTGGGGATACGCCGCTCATCACCGCTGAGACAATGAAGATGCTCATCGAGCATCATATGGCCGCCAAGGCGAAGGCGACCGTATTGACGGCCATCGCTGATGATCCGTCCGGATATGGCCGCATTGTCCGCAACGAGGCTGGCCATGTCGAGAAAATTGTCGAACATAAGGATGCGAGCGAGCAAGAGCGGAACATCCGTGAGATTAACACAGGAACGTACTGTTTTGACAATGAGACACTGTTTCAAGCGCTTACAAAGGTGACGAATCAAAACGCTCAAGGCGAATATTATTTAACGGATGTCATTGAAATTATCAAAGCGGACGGCGGTGTGGTGTCCGCCTATCAGGCGCCTTCGTTTGAAGAAACGATCGGCGTCAACGATCGCATCGCCCTCGCTGAAGCGGAGCGGATCATGCGTGCTCGCATTTGCCGTCAGCATATGAAAAACGGGGTCACGATCATTGATCCGGCTTCCACGTATATTTCCGCCGAGGCGGTGATCGGGCGCGATACAGTTATTTACCCCGGCACGGTGATTGAAGGCGAGACAGTGATCGGTGAAGACTGCATCATTGGACCGAATTCGGAAATTAAAAATTGCTATATCGGCCATCGCACATCGATTCGCCATTCGGTCGCCCATGACAGCGAGATTGGTTCTGATGTGACGATCGGCCCGTTCGCCCATATTCGCCCGCTGTCAAAAATCGACGATGAGGTGCGGATCGGCAATTTCGTCGAGGTGAAAAAGTCGACGTTTGGCAAAGGAAGCAAGGCGTCGCACTTGAGTTATATTGGCGATGCTGAGGTCGGCGCCGATGTCAATCTTGGCTGTGGGTCGATTACGGTCAACTACGACGGTGTGAATAAGCATATGACTAAAATCGAAGACGGCGCGTTTATTGGTTGCAATGTCAACTTGATTGCACCGGTTACGGTAGGACAAGGCGCTTATGTCGCCGCTGGATCGACGATCACGAATGATGTCCCCGGTCGTGCACTTGCCATTGCCCGCGCCCGGCAAGTCAATAAAGAAAATTATGTCGATCGCCTGCCAGGCAAGAAAAAATCTTAGCGGAGGTCTATCATGTCTGACTGTCAGCATCAATTAAAATTGTTCGCTCTGAACTCGAACATGAAGTTGGCGAAGGAAATTGCAGAAGTCATGGGAATCAAGCTCGGCAAATGTTCCGTTTCCCGTTTCAGCGACGGGGAAATTCAAATCAACATTGAAGAAAGCATCCGCGGCGACGATGTGTTCGTCATTCAATCGACGAGCGTGCCGGTCAACGAGCATTTGATGGAGTTGCTTATTATGATCGACGCGTTAAAGCGTGCTTCGGCCCGCACGATCAACATCGTGATGCCGTATTACGGCTATGCCCGTCAAGATCGGAAAGCGCGTTCGCGCGAACCGATTACGGCGAAGCTGGTCGCCAACTTGCTTGAAACGGCCGGGGCGTCGCGTGTCATCACGCTTGATTTGCATGCCCCCCAAATTCAAGGATTTTTCGATATCCCAATCGATCATTTAATGGGTGTGCCCATTTTGGCGGATTATTTCAAAAGCAAACAATTGGAAGATATTGTCGTCGTCTCCCCGGACCATGGCGGTGTCACAAGGGCGCGCAAGCTCGCCGATCGCTTGAAAGCGCCGATTGCCATTATCGATAAGCGCCGGCCGAAGCCGAACGTGGCGGAAGTGATGAACATTGTCGGACAAGTGGCGGGGAAAACGGCCATTTTGATTGACGATATTATCGATACCGCCGGCACGATTACGCTCGCGGCCAACGCTCTTGCCGAGAATGGAGCGAAGGAAGTGTATGCATGCTGCACCCACCCGGTGCTGTCCGGTCCGGCGATTGAGCGCATCCAAAACTCTAGAATTAAGGAGCTTGTCGTCACCAATTCAATTGCCTTGCCAGAAGAGAAGAAAATTGATAAAATTGTAGAGCTGTCGGTGGCTCCGCTTATTGCTGAAGCGATTACGCGCGTGTACGAAATGAAGTCTGTCAGCGTCCTGTTCGACTAACGCAAGAAAACATGTTTAGCCCTTCTTGTTTTAGGATAAAGTAGTCAATAGATTCTAATTCAGGAAGGTGAAGAAACATGGCGATTGTGTTGGAAGCGAAAGAACGCACAGACAAAAAACGTTCCACATTGCGGCGTATTCGTTCGCAAGGCGGCATTCCAGCGATTTTGTACGGCAAAAAAGTCGAAAACAAAATGATCGCAGTCAGCGCTGCTGAGCTGGAGAAAGTGCTTCGTGAAGGTGGACGCACAAGCTTGCTGACGCTGAAAGTCGGCGGCCAAGATTACTCGGTGCTGCTGCGCGAGATGCAGCGCGATCCGTTGCGCGGTGAGCTGCTCCACGCGGACTTTCAAGCCGTCGATTTATCGACTGAGGTCGATATTGACGTTGAAGTTCGCTTAGTGGGCGAGGCGCCGGGCGTGAAGGATGGCGGCGTGCTGCAGCAAAACTTGCATGAGCTGTCCATCCGCGTTCTGCCGGCAAACATTCCGCCAGTGATCGAAGTGGACATTTCCGGACTGCAAGTCGGTGATACCGTCACCGTTGGCGACGTGCAAACGGACGGCAAATTTGAAATCAATCATGAACCTTCCGAAGTGATCGCCACGATCTTGCCGCCGCAACAAGAGGAAGAAATCGATAGCGGTGAACAGCAAGAGGCAGGGCATCCTGACTCTGAGGAAGGAAGAGAAACGACGCCAGAAGAGTGACAGACGTAACCGTTTCGGTTACGTCTTTTGTAGTATCATGCAAAGAGAGGAGCGCGAGGATTGAAGCTGTTTGTCGGGCTCGGCAATCCGGGCAAGGAGTATGAGCAAACAAGGCATAATGTCGGTTTTTTCGTCATCGATGAGCTGGCGAAGCGCTGGAATGTATCGTTAAAAACCGCCAAATTTCGCGGCTTGTTCGGAACGGCGTTCGTTTCCGGTGAAAAAGTAGCATTATGCAAGCCGTTGACATATATGAATTTATCAGGAGAATGTGTTCGCCCACTTATGGATTACTACGACATTGCCGTCGATGATGTCATCGTCATTTACGATGACCTTGATCTCCCGCCAGGGAAAATCCGCCTTCGCTTAAAAGGAAGCTCCGGCGGCCATAACGGTGTCAAATCGCTCATTCACCACCTTGGCACCGAGCAGTTTAAGCGCATCCGCATCGGCATCGGCCGACCGACCGGCGGTCAGCCGGTCACGGACTATGTGCTTGGCCGCTTTACGGAAGAGGAGAAACCGGCGGTGGACAAAGCGGTGCTGAGGGCTGCCGATGCGTGTGAACAGGCATTGAGGGCGCCATTTATTCAAGTGATGAATGATTTTAACGAGTGAATATTTTCCTCTGAACTGGTGCACAATGTGAGTACAGGAGGCGGTGGAACCGTTGGTTTCGCCTGCCTTGTGGACGGAACAGCCCAGTGAGGAGGTTGGCTTGAATGGCGCTGCATTACTATTGCCGCCATTGCGGTGCAAAAGTTGGAACGATTGAACAAATGCCGATATACAGTGAGCAACTGGGATTCCACCACTTAACGGAAGAGGAACGGCTCGAGATGATTTCGTATGAACCGAACGGTGACATTCATGTGAAAACGATTTGTGAAGACTGTCAAGAGGCACTGGCGCGAAACCCGGAATGGCATCAATACGAAAAATTCATCCATTAAGGGCGGCTTTGGGCGACCAAAGCGTTTTTGTGTTTGCGCTAGGCCAGTGAAATGGAAAGAAACTGGCGTTGAGAGGAGGGAGAATAGGGGTGCTTTCGTTGCATCGCTATTTCGCTGAAAATCAAGATGTCCGTACGATCATCGAAGGGCTCCACATCCGTTTGAAGGAACAGCTTGTCGCCGGGCTGTCCGGATCGGCCCGGTCTGTTTTTATTTCCACGCTCTACAAGGAGACAGGCCGGCCGCTGTTAGTCGTCTCTCACAATTTGTTTCAGGCGCAAAAAATGTATGACGATCTCGTTTCGTTGCTCGGGCCGGAGGATGTGCTCCTTTACTCAGTGAACGAAGTGATTGCCGCTGAGATGGCGGTCGCCAGCCCGGAACTGAGAGCTCAGCGCCTTGAAATTATGAACCATTGGGTGCAAGGCGGAAAAGGGGTCGTCGTCTGCCCGGTCGCCGGTTTGCGGCGTTTGTTGCCGCCGCCGTCGCTTTGGAAGCAGTATTTGTTCACCTTCTCCGTTGGACAAGAGTTTGATGTAGAACATTGTAAACAGAAGTTTGTGCAAATGGGGTACAAACGGGTCGGCACCGTTTCTGCCCCCGGAGAGTTCAGCATCCGCGGCGGCATCATCGACATTTATCCATTGACCGCTGAACTTCCGTACCGCATCGAGCTGTTTGATACGGAAATCGAATCGATTCGGACGTTCACCCCTGACGATCAACGTTCGCAAGGGCAAATCGAGCGCATCATGATCGGACCGGCCGATGAAATCATTCTCGATGGCGAGGCGCGGCGCCGAGGAATCGAGCGGATTGAAGCGGGGCTTGCGTCGAGTTTGGAGATGATGAGAGATGAGGCCGCCAAACAGCGGATGTATGAGCATATTCACGCTGAGCTTGAGCAATTGCGTGAGGGGCAGGAAATCGAGCAACAATATAAATATATGTCCCTTTTTTATGAAAAGGTTGCGAGTTTGCTAGATTACCTGCCAGAAGAAGGCGTATTGCTCATGGATGAAATGAGCCGGCTGCAGGAGGCGGCGGAACGATTGGATCGCGAAGAGGCGGAATGGTATACGAGTTTGCTTGACGGCGGGAAAATGATTCATGGCGTGCCGCTTTCGCACTCGTTTTCTGAATTATTGCAAAAACATCGGTTTCAGCGGGTATACTTATCGTTGTTTTTGCGCCATGTTCCATATACCCACCCACAAAATGTCGTCAATATTACGTGTAAACAAATGCAAAACTTCCATGGACAAATGGCGCTTCTTCAATCAGAAGTCGAGCGATGGAAAAAGGCAAACTATGCGGTCGTCTTTTTGGCGCCGAACGCCGAGCGCGTGAAAAAGCTGCAATCATTGCTTCAAGATTATGAGATTGACGCGCTGCCGCTCGCGCGTGATGCGGCTTTGTTGCATGGCAAATGCCAGCTCCTTGAAGGTGATCTAAATACCGGGTTTGAATTGCCGTTGCAAAAAATTGCGGTCATCACAGAAGAAGAGCTGTTCAAAAAACGAGTCAAACGCTCGGTGCGCCGGCAAAAGCTGTCCAACGCCGAGCGGATCAAAAGCTACGCCGAATTGCAAGTCGGCGACTACGTCGTCCATGTGAACCATGGCATCGGGAAATATTTAGGCATCGAGACGTTAGAAATCAACGGGGTGCATAAAGACTATATCCATATCCAGTACCAAGGCGGCGATACGCTGTATGTTCCGGTCGATCAAATCGATCAAGTGCAAAAATACGTCGGCTCGGAAGGGAAAGAGCCCAAAATTTACAAGCTCGGCGGTTCGGAATGGAAAAAGGTCAAAAAGAAAGTGGAATCATCCGTCCAGGATATTGCTGAAGATTTAATCAAGCTGTACGCCGAGCGCGAGGCAAGCAAAGGATATGCGTTTTCTCCGGACACTGAGATGCAGCGCGAATTTGAAGCGGCGTTTCCGTATCAAGAGACGGAAGATCAGCTTCGGTCGATTGAGGAAATTAAGCGTGATATGGAGAGCGACAAACCGATGGACCGCCTCCTTTGCGGCGATGTTGGCTACGGGAAAACGGAAGTGGCGCTGCGGGCGGCGTTTAAAGCCATTATGGACGGCAAACAAGTCGCCTTCCTCGTGCCGACGACGATTTTGGCCCAACAGCATTACGAAACGGTGCGCGAACGGTTTCAAGGGTTCCCGATCAACGTCGGACTGTTGAACCGCTTCCGGACGAAAAAGCAACAGGCCGAGACAATCAAAGGGCTAAAAGATGGGACGATCGATATGGTCATCGGCACGCATCGGCTGCTGTCGAAAGACGTGAAGTTTAAAGATTTAGGATTGCTCATTATCGACGAAGAACAACGGTTTGGTGTGGCGCATAAGGAAAAAATCAAGCAGCTGAAGGCGAACATTGACGTGCTCACCTTAACGGCGACGCCGATTCCGCGTACGTTGCATATGTCGATGATCGGGGTGCGCGATTTGTCGATCATCGAGACGCCGCCGGAAAACCGATTCCCGGTGCAGACGTATGTCATGGAATATACGCCGGAGCTCGTCAAAGAGGCGATTGAACGCGAGCTCGCCCGCGATGGGCAGGTGTTTTTCCTTTACAACCATATTGAAGACATCGACTTGAAAGCGGAAGAAATCGCCCAGCTTGTCCCGGAAGCGCGCGTCACTTACGTGCATGGCCGCATGTCGGAAACGGAGCTCGAATCGACGATTTTGGCGTTTTTGGAAGGGCAATACGATGTGCTGGTGACGACGACGATCATTGAAACAGGCATCGATATACCGAATGTCAACACGCTCATCGTCTATGACGCCGACCGGATGGGATTGTCGCAGCTGTACCAGCTGCGCGGGCGCGTCGGCCGCTCCAACCGCGTCGCGTATGCGTATTTCACCTATCGGAAAGATAAAGTGCTCAACGAAGCGGCGGAAAAGCGGCTGCAAGCCATCAAAGAGTTTACCGAGCTCGGCTCCGGGTTTAAAATCGCCATGCGCGATTTGTCGATCCGCGGCGCGGGCAACATTCTCGGTGCCGAACAGCACGGCTTTATCGACTCGGTCGGATTCGATTTGTATTCGCAAATGTTGAAAGAGGCGATTGAAAAACGGCGCGGCATCAAGCGGGAAGATGAGCAACCGGATGTGGTCATTGATATCGAAGTCGACGCCTATATTCCGAGCACATACATTGCGGATGAGTTGCAAAAGATTGAGATGTACAAGCGATTCAAGGCGGTCGAAACGCTTGAGGATGTCGAAGCGTTGCGAGAAGAAATGGTCGACCGCTTTGGCGATTATCCTGATGAGGTCGCCTATTTGTTCCAAATTGCTGAGTTGAAGGTGTTGGCCAAGCAGCTTGGCGTCGAATCAATGAAGCAACATAAGCAGCAAATCGATATTTTGTTTACCGAGCAGGCATCAAAAACGGTGGAAATCCAGCGCCTATCTGACGTTGGCCGTCAGCACGGCCGACTGTTCGGGTTTGGCATGGATGGAGCGAAACTGAAAATTGTGCTCTATATCAAGGAAATGAAGCCGCACGAGTGGCTGATGATTTTAGAGGAGACGCTGCGGCGGCTGTCCGGGGTGGAAAAAGAGAAGTCGGTGACGGCATAATCAAGAAAAAGTTTTAAGATGTTTATCGTTTCCTGCATGTGGCGATAATGAAGGATGGGCAATTTTATCTAAAATGGCCAAAATCACTTTCATCACGTATAGAACGTGGATTGTGAAGGATACTAATGACAACAATGGTGAATTCCTCATTAACAAGGGTTCATCGGAGTATCCTTCAAATCCTAGATGAAAGTGAGGGTATACAAGGCATGAAAGCAACCGGTATTGTTCGCCGCATTGATGATTTAGGAAGAGTTGTCATTCCGAAAGAAATTCGCAGAACGTTGCGCATTCGCGAAGGAGATCCGCTCGAAATATTTGTTGACCGCGATGGAGAAGTCATTTTGAAAAAATATTCGCCGATCAGTGAATTAGGCGACTTTGCCAAAGAGTACGCTGAAGCACTGTTTGACAGCCTTGGCCAGCCTGTGCTCATTTGCGACCGCGATGTATACATCGCTGTCGCTGGCGTTTCGAAAAAAGAGTATATGAACAAAAGCGTCAGCCCGTTGGTGGAAAAAGCGATGGAAGACCGCAATTCCATCCTCCATACGGAGGAAGGGGAAGTCGAGCTCGTTGACGGGATGACGGAAACGTTGAAGTCGTATACGATCGGTCCGATTGTCGCCAACGGCGATCCGATCGGAGCAGTCATCATTTTATCGCGCGAAAAAACGCTCGGTGAAGTGGAACATAAAGCAGTAGAAACAGCCGCCAGCTTTTTGGCTCGACAAATGGAACAATAGACGAAATGACAAAGGCAGCTTCACAGGCTGCCTTTTTTTCCGCCCGGCAAATGGGGTGTCAGATGTCCTTGGATCCTGGAATCGCTTCACATCCTGCTTTTTTCGTCCGCCTGGCTTGCGGAACAGCTCCATAAAGCCGTGCGAGTTGACCATCATCTTTGTCCAACAAGCGGAAGTTGCGCTATAATATCGAGCGTAGCTATGATGGCGCTTGGCGGCTTCCATCGCCCCCGGCGTCTACGTTGAGTGGGTTGTCTATGCGAGGGGAGAAATCCGATGGGAAACGTATGGAAAGGGGCCGCGATCTTAACGGCCGCCGCTTTGGCCGCGAAACTATTAAGCGCTTTGTACCGTGTTCCATATCAAAATATGGTCGGGGACATTGGTTTTTATATTTATCAACAAGTGTACCCGATTTATGGCATCGTCGTCGCACTCTCGCTGACGGGCTACCCGGTTGCCGTCTCGAAGCTTGTCGCCGAGCGGTTGGCGGGACAGGATGAAGCGGCCGCTGCCGCCGCCGTGCGCGTCGCTTTGTTGGTGTTAAGCGTTCTTGGCGTCATCCTGTTTGCCTCGCTGTATCGAGGGGCGGGGGTGATTGCCTCGGCGATGGGCGATGGACGGCTTATGCCGCTCGTGCGCTTGCTTTCGTTTTCGTTTTTGCTGTTTCCGCCCATCGCGTTGTTGCGCGGCTATTTCCAAGGGCGGCATGATATGACGCCGACGGCGGCGTCCCAAGTTGGCGAGCAATTCGTCCGGGTGACGGCGATTTTAGGGCTGTCGTATGGAGCGGTGCAGCGCGGCGCCGACGTCTATGCTTGCGGCATGGCGGCGGTCGCAGGAACGCTAGTAGGCATGGCGGCAGCGCTTTTCATTTTGCTTTTCTTCCTGTCCCGGCGCCAGCGGATAAAAACGGAGGGCCGCACGCCGCCAGCTTGGGATCGAGAGGTGGGACGGCGTTTATTGACAGCCGGGACGGTCATTTGCTTAACGAATATGGCGTTGACACTGATTCCACTCGTTGATTCATTTTTATTCGTTCCGCTTTTACAGGAAGCAGGGGCAAGGCTCAACGAAGTGCAGCGGCTAAAAGGAGTGTACGACCGCGGTCAGCCGCTCATTCAGCTCGGCACGGTCGTCGGCACGTCGTTTTCATTGACGCTTGTTCCGTTTATCTCCAGTTCCCGTCGCCAAGGCGCCGCTTTTGCCTATGGAGCGTTGTCCATCCGGCTCGCTGTTGTCATTGGGCTTGGCGCTTCGTTAGGGCTCATTTGCCTTATTCGACCGATCAATGCGATGTTGTTTGAAAATGATGATGGGTCAACGATGCTTGCTGTCTTGTCTGCTTCTGTCTTTTTTACGACGATCGCGTTGACCGCCTCTGCATTATTGCAAGGGATGGGGAGGGAATGGACGGCCGCTGCCGGCGTGGCGTTGGCAGTGGCGGGGAAGGTCGCGCTTATGCATTGGTTTGCTCCGCGGTTTGGAGCGCTTGGCGCCGCCGCGGCGACGATGGGTGCTTATGCGCTCATGGCGGGCTTTTTATACGCCTTTTTGCCGCGCGAATATCGGGCGGCGGGCCGGAAATACATGTACCCAACCGTGAAAGCGGCCGCTATGATGGCCGTCGTCTTGCATGGGTATCGGTGGCTGGTGGACGGTTTAGGCGAGGGGCGGCTATGGGCGGCTATCGAGACGTTTGGCGGCGTTGCCATCGGTGCTTCCGTCTACCTTGCATGTATTGTGAAAGGCCATGTTTTTTCTGAACAGGAGTTGGCTGCTTTCCCATTGGCTAATAAATTCCGTCTACGATTAGGAGGCAGGTGATAGGCGATGAATACGATTTATGTGTTCGGCCTCGGCGCCGGAGATGTGGAGCAGCTGCCGGTCGGCGTGTACCGAAAATTGAAACAGGCGCATCCGCTCTTTTTGCGGACGAAAGAACATCCGGCAGCCAAATGGCTCGAAGGGGAAGGAATGGTGTTTACGTCATTTGATGAAGTGTATGAAAAGCACGAGCAGTTTGCGGATGTGTACGCAGAAATCGTCGATCGACTGACAGAACAGGCGAAGCGCGGCGATGTGTTTTACGCTGTTCCCGGCCATCCGCTTGTCGCCGAGCGGACGGTGCAACTTCTTTTCGAAGCTGAGCAGAACGGCGTCTGCCGAGTTGTCATCGAAGGCGGCCAAAGCTTTTTGGATGCGCTGTTTACGGCGGTGCGCATCGATCCGATTGAGGGGTTTCAGCTGTTGGATGCGACGGCGTTCCAAGGGGAAGAGTGGTCGCCTTCTCTTCATGCCGTCTTTTGTCAAGTGTACGACCCGTTTGTGGCCTCGAACGTGAAGCTTTCCTTGATGGAGCAGCTTCCTGATGATTACCCGGTCTACATTGTCACCGCAGCAGGAACGAAGGATGAACAAGTGAAGCGAGTGCCGCTTTATGAGTTGGACCGCAAGACGGGGCTTGATAACTTGACGAGCGTCTATGTGCCGCCGGTGAAGAATGAGTCGTTGCTTTACCATCGGTTTGAAACATTGCGCCGCGTCATCGCCATGCTGAGGGGGCCGAACGGCTGTCCATGGGATCGGAAGCAGACGCATGCATCGTTGAAGCGCTATTTGCTTGAGGAGGCGTATGAGCTGCTCGAGGCGATTGACGAGGGCGACGATGATCATATGGTCGAAGAGCTCGGCGATGTATTGCTGCAAGTGATGCTCCATGCGCAAATCGGCGCCGACCGAGGGTTGTTTTCGATCGACGACGTCATCCGCACACTGACGGCGAAAATGATCCGACGCCACCCGCATGTGTTTGGCGATGCCACGGCCGAGACGGCCGAACAAGTGGTAGCAAACTGGGAGAAAATCAAGGAGAAAGAAAAGGGCGATGGACAGTCGGAGTCGATCCTTGCTGACATCCCGAAAAGTCTGCCTGGGACGATGCGGGCGTACGAGCTGCAGGAAAAAGCGGCGAAAGTTGGGTTTGATTGGGATGATGCCGCGCCGATATGGCAAAAAATCGAAGAAGAAATGGCCGAGTTTCGAGCCGAAACGTCCAGCGGCCGTCGGGATCGGCTTGTCGGCGAGTTTGGCGATCTTTTGTTCGCGCTCATCAATCTCGCCCGTTATTACGGGATTCAACCGGAAGAAGCGCTGCAAATGGCCAACGACAAATTTGCCCGACGTTTCGCTTACATCGAGGAACAAGTGCGAAAAAGCGGTCGGTCGATCACCTCGTTTTCGCTTGCCGAACTCGATCGTTTTTGGGAAGAAGCCAAAGAAAACGAACGGTAAGGGGGATGATGCAATGCGCCTTGATAAATTTTTAAAAGTGTCCCGCCTCATCAAACGCCGCACGATGGCGAAGGAAATCGCCGATCAAGGGAGAGTGTGGATCAACGGTCATGTCGCCAAAGCGAGCTCCGATGTGAAAGTCGGTGATGAATTGACGATTCAATTTGGACAAAAGCGGGTAACGGTAAAAGTGACGGATCTAAAAGAAACAACAAAAAAAGAGGAGGCGGCCGGGCTGTACGAATTGATCAGCGAAGAACGGACCGCTCCGGCGCCGGAACAAGACGACGTCTAATTTGTCCTGCAGGCTTGTTCTAAACCATCCCCCGCTGACATACATATGGTACAAACAATGGATGAGAAAAGGCGGTTGGCCTTGCCAGCTTTCTATACTAAATGGAAATGCGGGGGATGAACATGAGTCGACACGATGAATTTGGCGGAAGCACGAACAAAGGTCCGGTTCAGGAACATGATGTGATCATGCGCGGCCGGCGCCTTCTTGACATCACCGGGGTGAAACAAGTCGAGAGCTTTGATAACGAGGAGTTTTTGCTGGAGACGGTCATGGGTTTTTTGGCCATTCGCGGGCAAAACTTGCAGATGAAAAACTTAGATGTCGACAAAGGTGTTGTTTCGATTAAGGGGCGCATTTTCGACCTCGTTTATTTAGATGACCATCAGGAGAAGGCTAAAGGATTCTTTAGCAAGTTGTTCAAATGAATGTCAGCATACAGCTGTACACCATGCTGGCGATGATTGGCATGGGCGGCTGGCTTGGCCTGGCGTGGGATACGTACAGCCGGATGTTGAAACGGCATGAGCGGGCGCACTGGCTCGTCTTTGTGAATGACGTGCTGTTTTGGGCGGTGCAGGCGCTCATCGTGTTTTATGTGCTTCTGTTCGTCAATGAAGGCGAGCTTCGCTTTTATTTGTTTCTCGCCCTTTTATGCGGATATGCCGCTTATCAAAGCTTGCTTCGCTTCTGGTATGTTCGGGTGCTCGAGTGGCTCATTGGGCTGGCGGTAAGACTCGGACAGACGCTCGCTCAGCTGTTCCGCCTCATGATCATACGCCCGCTCGTCCTCCTTGGGCAAATGGGGCTGGCACTTCTCTTGATCGCTTGGCGGCTTTTGCTGTGGATCGTTCGGTTTGTGCTGCTGGCTGTTTGGAAGATGATCCGCCTTTTGCTTGCGCCGTTGCGTTGGACGGGCATCATCATTTGGCGGCGGGTGCCGCCGCAAAGACGAGCCGGGGTGGAAAAATTTTTTCGCCGTTTAAAAGGATTTGCTGGACAAATCAAGAATACAAAAGAGAAAATAAGCATGTGGTTTGCAAAATGGCGCGAGTAAAAGAGGTGTAAACGCGATGAACGTGCCCCGGAGAACGAATGTGACGAAGCTGCCGTCGACGTACATAGCGGAGCATGAGGAGAAAAAGCAGAAGGCGGCGAGAAGACGGCGGGCTGTCGCTGTTCGTTTGGTTGTATGGTCGTTGTTGTTTGCGATGTTCGCCTCCGCTCTTGTCTACACCTTGCACTCGCAAGAGAAGGCGATCGATGAAAAAACGGCGGAACAGCAAAAGCTGAAAGAGCAGCTCGCCGAGCTTGAACGGAAGGAAAAGCAACTAAAAGAGGAAATGAAAAAGTTGCATGATGATGACTATATCGCCGAGCTGGCGCGGAAACAATATTACTTATCGAAAGACGGAGAAATGATTTTCGTCTTGCCGGAAAAATAATTTGCTTGCGAATGCCCGTTTTATCGGGCATTCGTCATATTGACACGCATTTTTTTCATTCGCTATAATGAAAAAAACACCATCTTTAAAGCGTTTTAAGGAGGAGCACTTTTTTTATGTCGATTGAAGTAGGCAGCAAGTTACAAGGCAAGGTCACGGGCATTACGAAATTTGGGGCGTTTGTGGAGCTGCCGGAGGGGGTTACAGGACTCGTTCACATTAGCGAGGTAGCCGATAACTATGTCAAAGATATCAACGATCATCTGAAAGTCGGCGATATGGTGTATGTCAAAGTCATCAACGTCGGCCAAGATGGGAAAATCGGTTTGTCCATTCGCAAAGCAAAAGACACGCCTTCTTCGCAGCGGCCGCGCCATCGGACAAACGACCGCTCCGCGGCGGACAGCCTAGAACAAAAAATCAGCCGATTCTTAAAAGAGAGTGAAGACCGATTGGCATCGTTGCGCCGTCATACGGAGTCGAAGCGGGGAGGTCGTGGAGCGAGACGAGGGTAACTTGCTGCTGAAAAACGATTGTTTGAAGGATGACAAATAGAGGAAACAAGCATCCGTCGTTATGGATGCTTTTTTTGTTTTCTTAATGGAATAAGAGGATACATTTTCCCTCTGCATTTTCCGCCTATATGTATTGACAATCGTCATTTCCTCCGTTATGATATTAACTGTTGTCGCACGGCGGTGTAGCTCAGCTGGCTAGAGCGTACGGTTCATACCCGTGAGGTCGGGGGTTCGATCCCCTCCACCGCCACCAACAATCAAAAATGGCCCGTTGGTCAAGTGGTTAAGACACCGCCCTTTCACGGCGGTAACACGGGTTCGAATCCCGTACGGGTCATTGCAAACGAGCATGCGCCATCAAGCGACATGCTCGTTTTTCTTTTTTTATCTCTTTCTGTCGGAACAAGCTTGTTGACCGCGTTTTGTCGTGGAAAACGTCGAACGATTTTTTATTTTTCTCTGTGGTTTTGACAAATTTCTGACAATTCAAGCGATATAATAGGGGGTAATAGAAGGTAAAGGAGAGGATCGGGAATGGAAAGAGTAGAAAGAGGGACGGTGCGCCGCAGCATTTCGGAAGTGCCAATTCGTGACACGCAGGCCACGGTATCGCGCTGGATGCGCCATGTGAAGCTGCGTCTTGGCCATCTGTTCATCCATCAAGGCTTCTTGCTTCTTCTTGTCGGCTTTTTGCTTGGACGAGCGTTGATTTTATCGAAGCTGACCCCGTTCGCTTTGCCATTTTTTGTTTCGGTCTATATGCTGCGCCGCGACAAGGCCGCTTTTGCGCTGATCTCACTGTTGGCCGGCGCTTTGACGCTGTCGCTTGATGTGGCGATGTTTGTCGGTGTTTCCATTTTTGGCTTTCTCTTTATTTACGGATGGGTGCGGAGGGTGATCAGTGAGTCACTGAAAATCGTTCCGTTTGTCGTGTTTGTGCTCTCTCTTTCGGCCAAATGGCTGATCTCCTATTATTGGCTCGGGGAGCGGACGGTCTACGGCGTTGCCATGGCGGTTGTCGAAGCCGGGCTGTCGCTTGTATTGACATTGATTTTTATGCAAAGCATCCCGTTATTGACGGTACAGAAGCATAAACATGCGTTGCGAGCAGAAGAAATCATTTCGTTGATCATTTTGTTCGCCTCGATGTTGACCGGGATGATCGGCTGGGCTGTGTACGGTTTGTCGCTCGAGCATGTGATGTCGCGCTATCTCGTTTTATTGTTCGCGTTTGTCGCTGGGGCGGCGACCGGCTCGACCGTTGGCGTTGTCACGGGGCTTGTGCTGAGCTTGGCGAACGTCGGCAACTTGTCGGAAATGAGTTTGCTTGCTTTCGCCGGCCTGCTAGGTGGGTTGCTGAAGGAAGGAAGAAAACCTGGAGTGGCGTTCGGCCTCCTCGTCGCGACGCTGTTGCTCGGTTTATACGGCGAAGGGAAGAGTGAGCTTGCGTCGACGTTGCTTGAATCCGGCATCGCTATTATGCTGTTTCTTGGTACATCTCGTTCACTGACGGAGAAAATCGCCAAATACATTCCCGGCACAGCAGAATACATCAATGAGCAACAACAATACGTCCGGAAAATCCGCGATATGACGGTGCAACGCGTCTCGCAGTTTTCCAATGTCTTTCAGGCGCTGGCGGAAAGCTTTTCGCCCGAACCGCTTCCGGATGCCAATGAATACAGCGACCGTGAAGTGGACTATTTTTTGAGCGACATCACGGAAAAAACGTGCCAAACGTGCTTTAAAAAGGCGCAATGCTGGGCGGACAACTTTCGTACAACCTATGCGTACATGAAGCAAATGATGTGCGAGGCGGACGAAAAAACATTGGTGCAAAACCATCAGTTGCTGCGTGAGTGGGAGCGGTATTGCGTCAAGGCCGGCAAAGTTGTCGACGCGATTGAAAAAGAGATGGTGGCTTATCAAGCCAACCGCAAGCTCAAACGGCAAATCCACGAAAGCCGGAAGCTTGTTGCTGAACAGCTGTTGGGTGTTTCGCAAGTGATGAACGATTTCGCCAAAGAAATGCAGAAAGAACAGGAAAACCATTACTTGCAGGAAGAACAAATTTACCATGCGCTGCAAGAGTTTGGCATCGAAGTGGGCCATGTCGACATTTACAGTTTGGAAAAAGGAAATATCGATATTGAAATGAGCATTCCTTACTGCGAAGGGCGGGGTGAGTGCGAAAAACTGATCGCGCCGATGCTGTCAGATATTTTAGGAGAGACGATCGTCGTTAAGCGTGAAGAGTGCGCCGCCTACCCGAACGGCTACTGCCGCGTTGCCTTCGGCTCGACGAAAGCATTCGTCGTCGAAACGGGCGTCGCGTTTGCCGCCAAAGGAGGGGGGTTCATTTCTGGCGACAGTTATGCAACAATTGAACTTGCTACCGGCAAGTACGCCGTTGCCATCAGCGATGGCATGGGCAATGGGGAGCGGGCGCATTACGAAAGCCGCGAAACGCTGCGCCTGTTGCAAAAGATTTTGCAGACGGGAATGGACGAGTCGATTGCCATCAAATCGATCAATTCGATTTTGGCATTGCGGACGACCGAAGATATGTATGCGACGCTGGATTTGGCCATCATCGACTTGCAAAACGCGGCGACCAAGTTTTTGAAAATCGGATCGACGCCAAGCTTCATTAAGCGCGGTGACAAGGTGATGAAAGTAGAAGCGAGCAACTTGCCGATGGGCATCATTAAAGAAGTGGAATTTGATGTCGTCACCGAGCAGCTGAAATCGGGGGATTTGCTCATTATGATGAGCGATGGTGTGTTTGAAGGGCCGATGAACGTTGAAAATCACGATGTTTGGATGAAACGGAAAATTCAAGAATTAAAAACGAACGACCCGCAAGAAGTCGCCGATTTGATCATGGAAGAAGTGATCCGCCAATGCGGCGGCAAGATTGAAGACGATATGACCGTCGTTGTCGCCAAAGTTCGGCACAATACGCCGAAATGGGCAACGATTCCGGCATACATGTATATGAAAAAGGCGCAATAGCTGGCGTATAAAAACGTTCCCCTGCGGCGATGATGGTAATACATTCGCCAAGGAGGGGAACGAACGTGCAAAAGGGAACGTTGCGACAAATTTTGCTCATTACCGATGGCTGCTCCAACCATGGTGAGGACCCAGCCGCCATGGCGGCGCTAGCCCGTGAGCAAGGCATTACGGTGAACGTGATCGGTGTATTGGATAAAGATGCGATGGATGAAACCGGGCGGCGGGAAATTGAAGCGATCGCTGCGGCTGGCGGCGGGATGAGCCAAGTCGTGTACGCGAAACAGCTGTCACAAACAGTGCAAATGGTGACGCGCCAAGCGATGACCCAGACGTTACAAGGGCTCGTCAATCGCGAGTTGAAACAAATCTTTGGTTCTGACGTTTCGCTTGAGGACTTGCCGCCGGACAAGCGCGGCCAAGTGATGGAAGTCGTCGATGAACTCGGGGAAACGGTTGCCCTTGATGTGCTCATTTTGATCGATACGAGCGGGAGCATGAAAACAAAACTGCCGACCGTCAAAGAGGCGCTCATCGATTTATCGCTCAGCTTAAATGCCCGCATGGGCGAAAATCGCTTTTCAGTGTTCATCTTCCCGGGAAAACGGTCGCACGCCGACAAAATGATCGACTGGACGCCAAGGATTGAGGAGTTGTCCACCATCTTTCCGAAATTGGCGTCGGGCGGGTTGACGCCGACCGGACCGGCACTGCGCGAGGCGATCGCCTATTTTGAGCGCAAACGGTCGTTAAGGAGCTGGATCGGCGATGGCGATGAGCCATACATCGAAGAATCGTCTTTATAGTTTGCCACCGGGTACGGTCATCACTGGGAAATGGCACGGCCGTTCGTACCGGTTGCTGCGGCGGCTCGGCAGCGGGGCGAACGGCGTCGTCTATTTGGCAGAGAACAGCCGGACTCACGTCGCCATCAAGTTGAGCGATGACTATGCATCATTGGCATCGGAAATGAATATATTGCGCCGTTTTGCTAAGGTCCAGGGAGCTGCCCTCGGGCCTTCTTTGCTGGAAGCCGATGACTGGCAAAGCCCGTTTGCGCGGGAGACGGTCCCGTTTTATGTAATGGAGTATATTGAAGGGGAAAATTTCGCCTCTTTTATCCGCCGCCGCGGAAAAGAGTGGGCGCCCGTGCTCATGATGCAGCTGCTGTCGGTGCTGGAGCGGCTGCATCAAGAAGGATGGGTGTTTGGGGATTTAAAGCCGGACAATTTGATCGTTACCGGCCCGCCGCCGTCGGTTCGACTGCTTGATGTGGGCGGGACGACGCTGCAAGGAAGGGCGGTGAAAGAGTTCACCGAGCTGTATGATCGCGGCTATTGGGGGCTTGGATCGCGCAAGGCGGAACCATCTTACGACTTGTTTGCGGCAGCGATGGTGATGATTTCTTCCTGCTATCCGGGACCGATTGAGAAAAAAGGGGACGGGCGGACGCAGCTCATGGCCATCATCGAGGCAGACCGCTTTTTGGCTCAATACAAGGATGTGTTGCAAAAAGCACTCGACGGCCGATATGCAAAGGCGGGCGATATGCGCCGCGACTTATTGGCCGCTTCTTCACGCCGGGCGTCCGGGGGCAACGAAAGACGACAGGCGGCGCCAAGGCGACAGTCGAGGCGGCAGGTGAAACGGCGCGGCAAAGCGATAGGGATGATCGAAACGGTCGTCATCGCCGCCGCATTGCTTGGTGCCTATGCCCTTTATATATACTGGCAGCTGGCGATATAATTTTTTTGAGAAAACAGGGTGAACGTGTTACGATGAAGCTGAAAGAAACGCAAAGAGGTTGACTCGGATGATCGACAAAGTGCGCGCCTTTATCAACCGGCATCAGTTGCTTTCAGAAGGAGCGGCCGTCATCGTTGGCGTCTCCGGAGGGCCGGATTCCCTTGCGTTGCTGCACGTTTTTTTGTCGCTGCGCGATGAGTGGAAGCTTCAGGTCATAGCGGCCCATGTTGACCATATGTTTCGCGGGCGGGAGTCAGAAGAAGAGATGGAGTTTGTGAAACGTTTTTGCGTGGAGCGCCGTATTTTATGTGAGACCGCGCAAATCGACGTTCCGGCCTTTCAGCGCCGCACGGGCCTCGGCGCCCAAGAGGCGGCTCGGATCTGCCGCTACCGCTTTTTTGCCGAACTGATGGAAAAGCATCAAGCCGGGTACGTCGCCGTAGGTCATCATGGCGACGATCAAGTGGAGACGATTTTAATGCGGCTTGTGCGCGGCAGCACAAGCAAAGGATACGCTGGCATTCCCGTCAAACGGCCGTTTCACGGCGGCTATCTCATCCGTCCGTTTTTGGCTGTCAGCCGGGCAGAGATTGAAGCGTATTGCCGGCAGATGGGGCTGTCTCCGCGCCGCGATCCGAGCAATGAAAAAGACGATTATACACGCAACCGGTTTCGCCATCATATCGTCCCGTTGCTGCGGCAGGAAAATCCGCGCTTGCACGAGCGGTTTCAGCAATACAGCGAAATGATGGCGGAAGATGAGCAATTTTTGGAGGAATTAGCCGCGGACGCGCTGAATAAAGTAATGGAAAAACAACATCGCGATGCGGCGCTTTCCATCAGACCATTTTTGGCGCTGCCGAGACCGCTGCAGCGTCGGGTGTTGCAGCTGCTGCTTCTCCGTCTTTATGGCGGGGTTCCGCCGGCATTGACTTCCGTACATATCGGTCATATACTGATGCTTTGTGAGCGCGGCCGTCCTTCCGGAATGATCGATCTGCCAAAAGGGCTCAAAGTGATCCGTTCGTACGACCGCTGTTTGTTTACCTTTGACGCAGAAAGCGGCGAGAAAGGCTATTGGTTTGAACTGCCGGTTCCGGCGCTATTGCCCCTCCCAAACGGCTATGCAATCATCAGTGAATTTGGGGAACACTATCCAAGAAAGCAGGCCGGGAATGATTGGTTCATCGTGGATCCTGATTCTGTCTCCTTGCCGCTTCGGGTGCGGACGCGTCGGCGCGGCGACCGGATGGCGCTTAAGGGGACGGGAGGCACGAAAAAATTGAAAGAAATTTTCATTGAAGCGAAAATTCCACGGATGGAAAGGGATCGCTGGCCGATTGTCGAAGATGCGGATGGCCGCATCCTTTGGGTGCCCGGCTTGAAAAAATCGGCTTTGGAAGCGCAAAATCGTGGGCAAGCCCGCTATATTTTGCTGCACTATCAGGCGATGAACAACTAGGAGGAAAAAAAGATGGGGATGAAAGACGATATTCAAAAAGTGTTGATCACGGAAGAGGAAATTCAGGCAAAAGTCAAAGAACTCGGCGGTTTGTTAACGAAAGAATATGACGGTTGTTTTCCGCTCGCTGTCGGCGTCCTCAAAGGGGCGATGCCGTTTATGGCTGACTTGCTGAAACATATTGATACATATTTGGAAATGGATTTTATGGACGTATCAAGCTATGGCAATGCGACCGTGTCATCCGGCGAAGTGAAAATCGTCAAAGACTTGAACACATCTGTTGAAGGACGGGATATTTTGATCATTGAGGATATTATTGACAGTGGACTGACGCTCAGCTATTTGGTCGACTTGTTTCGCTACCGGAAGGCGAATTCGATCAAAATCGTCACGCTTCTTGACAAGCCGTCTGGGCGGAAGGCGGACATTCAAGCCGATTACACCGGATTTACCGTCCCGGATGAATTCGTCGTCGGCTACGGGCTCGATTACGCGGAAAAATACCGCAACCTCCCGTTTATCGGTGTCTTAAAGCCGGAAGTGTACCAAAAGTAGAACGGCTGCTGGGCGACGGCCGAATTGTTTGTATTTAAACAAATTTCTATGATAGTATTGAGTATAGTGTGTTTCATATGGGAGGAGGCAAGAAATGAACCGGATTTTCCGCAATACCATCTTTTATTTGCTGATTTTTCTCGTCGTGATCGGCGTCGTCAGCTTTTTTAACGGCACAAACCAACGAACGGAGCCGATGACGTACGATGCGTTCATCACTCATCTGGAAAACGGGGATGTCAAGTCGTTTTCCATTAAGCCGGAGCGCGGCGTATATGAAATCAAAGGTCAGTTGAAAACATATAGCGAAGGGCAGTACTTTTCCACCTACGTCATGAACAGCGACAAAGTGCTTGATCGCATCGATGCGGCGGCGGCGCGAACAAGGGTGGAAGTGGTGCCGGCGGATGAAACGAGCGGATGGGTGACGTTTTTTACTTCCATCATCCCATTTGTTATTATTTTTATTTTGTTTTTCTTCCTTTTGAACCAGGCACAGGGCGGCGGCAGCCGAGTGATGAATTTCGGCAAAAGCCGGGCGCGGCTGTATACGGATGACAAGCGGAAAGTCCGCTTCCGCGATGTGGCTGGGGCAGATGAGGAAAAGGAAGAGTTGGTGGAAATCGTCGAGTTTTTAAAAGATCCGCGCAAGTTTGCGGAACTTGGCGCCCGCATTCCGAAAGGGGTATTGCTCGTTGGGCCGCCGGGAACGGGGAAAACGTTATTGGCGCGCGCGGTTGCTGGAGAAGCGGGCGTGCCGTTTTTCTCGATCAGCGGGTCGGATTTCGTGGAAATGTTCGTCGGGGTCGGGGCGTCGCGGGTGCGCGACTTGTTTGAGACGGCGAAAAAAAATGCGCCGTGCATCATCTTCATTGATGAGATCGACGCCGTTGGCCGCCAGCGCGGCGCCGGTCTTGGCGGCGGCCATGACGAGCGTGAGCAGACGCTCAACCAACTGCTTGTGGAAATGGACGGCTTTAACGGCAACGAAGGGATCATTATTATCGCGGCGACGAACCGGCCGGACATTTTAGACCCAGCGCTGTTGCGCCCAGGTCGCTTCGACCGGCAGATTACCGTCGACCGCCCGGACGTAAAAGGGCGCGAAGCGGTGTTGCGCGTGCATGCCCGCAACAAGCCGCTCGATGAATCGGTTGACTTGAAGACAATCGCGATGCGGACGCCTGGGTTTTCCGGCGCCGATTTGGAAAATCTGCTCAATGAAGCGGCGCTTGTAGCTGCGCGCCGCAACAAAAAGAAAATCGATATGAGCGACATCGATGAGGCGACGGACCGGGTGATTGCCGGACCGGCCAAAAAGAGCCGCGTCATTTCGGAAAAAGAACGGCGCATCGTCGCGTTTCACGAGGCCGGCCATACGGTGATCGGCATGGTGCTCGCCGATGCGGAAATGGTGCATAAAGTGACGATTGTGCCGCGCGGCCAAGCCGGCGGCTATGCGGTCATGCTGCCGAAAGAAGACCGCTACTTTATGACGAAAGCCGAATTAATGGATAAAATCACTGGATTGCTTGGCGGGCGCGTCGCTGAGGAAATTGTGTTCAATGAGGTGAGCACGGGGGCTCATAACGATTTTCAGCGGGCGACAAACATCGCGCGCCGGATGGTGACGGAGTTTGGCATGAGCGAAAAACTCGGCCCCCTGCAATTCGGCCAACCGAGCGGGCAAGTGTTTTTAGGCCGAGATTTGCATAACGAACAAAACTACAGCGACAAAATCGCCTATGAGATTGACTTAGAGATTCAGCGCATCATTAAAGAATGCTACGAAAAAGCAAAACAAATTTTGACCCAGCATCGCGATAAATTGGATTTGATCGCCAATACCTTGTTGGAAGTCGAGACGCTCGATGCGGAGCAAATTAAACATTTGTTTGAACATGGCACGCTGCCGCCGGAACGCAATGAGCGTGATGGAATTGATAAAGGCAGCGATGTGAAAATCAACATCCAAAAGAAAGAGGAGTAATCGATGTCTCTGTTCGGAGGCATCTTTTTTTTGCCGGCGGCCCAAGGAAAGAAGAACAGTTTTTTTTCTACAAGTATGATATGATAAAGAAAGGGAATTTATCGAGGAAAAGCGAGGAATGAAGCGATGATTTTTGTATTGGATGTCGGCAACACAAACACGGTGTTAGGGGTGTATGACGGCGACGAACTGAAACATCATTGGCGCATTGAAACGAGCCGGGCGAAAACGGAAGACGAATATGCGATGACGGTGAAGGCGCTTTTGAACCATGTCGGCTTGCAGTTTTCCGACATTCGAGGCATCATCATTTCCTCGGTCGTGCCGCCGATCATGTTCGCTCTTGAGCGCATGTGCTTAAAATATTTCCATATCAAGCCGCTTGTTGTCGGTCCGGGCATTAAAACCGGGCTCGACATTAAATATGATAATCCGCGCGAAGTGGGCGCCGACCGGATCGTCAACGCGGTCGCCGGCATCCACTTGTACGGCAGTCCGTTGATTATCGTCGATTTCGGCACGGCAACGACGTATTGTTATATTAATGAACATAAACAATATATGGGAGGGGCCATTGCCCCGGGAATTATGATCTCGACAGAGGCTCTGTTTGCGCGGGCGGCGAAATTGCCGCGCATTGAAATCGCCCGCCCGGATGATATTATCGGCAAAAATACGGTCAGCGCCATGCAAGCGGGCATTTTATACGGCTATGTTGGACAGGTGGAAGGCATCGTATCGCGAATGAAGGCCAAAAGCAAAATTCCGCCGAAGGTGATTGCTACTGGCGGTCTGGCTCCGCTCATTGCCAGCGAGTCGGACGTCATTGATGTCGTGGATCCGTTTTTAACGCTGACAGGACTGAAATTGTTGTATGAGAAAAATACGGAGAAAAAGGGATGAAAGGCTTGGTGAATCATGGGAGACTACTTAGTGAAAGCGCTCGCTTATGATGGACAAGTGAGGGCTTATGCGGCAAGGACAACGGAGACGGTTGCGGAAGCGCAACGCCGCCACCAAACGTGGCCGACCGCCTCAGCGGCCCTCGGCCGGGCGTTGACCGCTGGCGTCATGATGGGAGCGATGCTGAAAGGCGAGGAAACGTTGACGATTAAAATTGACGGCGGCGGCCCGATTGGCGTCATTTTGGTCGACAGCAACGCCAAAGGGGAAGTGCGTGGCTATGTAACGAATCCGCATGTGCATTTTGAGCTGAATGAGCACGGGAAGCTTGATGTGGCGCGGGCGGTTGGCAAAAATGGGATGTTGACGGTCGTGAAAGATCTAGGCCTGCGCGACTTTTTCACCGGACAAGTGCCGCTTGTCTCCGGGGAGCTCGGCGATGATTTTACGTATTATTTTGCTTCGTCCGAGCAAATTCCGTCATCAGTCGGTGTAGGAGTGCTCGTCAATCCCGACCATACGATTCGGGCGGCGGGAGGATTTATCATCCAGTTAATGCCCGGAACGGAAGAGCGTACGATCGCCCGCATTGAAGAGCGGTTGAAACAAATTCCGCCCGTATCGCGCATGATTGAAAGCGGGCTCGGGCCGGAGCAAATGCTCGAACAGCTGTTGGGCGATGGCGGCGTGCGTGTACTGGAAACGATGCCGGTGTCATTCGTCTGCCGCTGTTCGCGTGAGCGGATTGCTGACGCCCTTATCAGCTTAGGGCCTGAGGAAATTCAAGACATCATGGACAAAGAAGGACAGGCAGAGGCTTCGTGTCATTTTTGCAATGAAACATACCATTTCGACAAAGCGGAGTTGGAACAGCTGAAACAACTCGCAAAAAAAGAATGAAAACAGTAAAATGATTGACAATTACGCCAATAGTTGATACATTGGAGACAAAGTCGATAAAATTAATGGGGATTAGAGGTGGAATCATGGCACGCACAGTCAACTCGATCACCGAATTGATCGGCGATACGCCGGCTGTGAAACTGAACCGCATCGTAGATGAAGACAGCGCGGATGTATATTTGAAGTTGGAGTTTATGAACCCGGGCAGCAGCGTCAAAGACCGGATTGCGTTGGCGATGATTGAGGCGGCGGAAAAAGCAGGCAAGCTGAAGCCGGGCGACACGATCGTTGAGCCGACAAGCGGCAACACTGGGATCGGTTTGGCGATGGTCGCGGCGGCGAAAGGGTATAAGGCGGTATTGGTCATGCCGGATACGATGAGCTTGGAACGCCGCAACCTGTTGCGGGCGTATGGAGCCGAGCTTGTGCTCACACCGGGCGCACAAGGGATGCGCGGAGCCATCGCAAAGGCGGAAGAGCTCGTCCGCGAGCACGGCTACTTTATGCCGCAGCAATTTAAAAACGAGGCGAACCCGGAAATCCATCGCTTGACGACCGGGAAAGAGATCGTGGAGCAAATGGGCGACCAGCTTGATGCGTTCGTTGCCGGCGTCGGCACAGGCGGAACGATCACGGGGGCAGGTAAAGTGTTGCGTGAGGCTTACCCGAACATTAAAATTTACGCCGTTGAACCGGCCGATTCCCCGGTCTTGTCGGGAGGAAAGCCAGGTCCGCACAAAATCCAAGGGATCGGCGCTGGCTTTGTTCCAGATATTTTGGACACGAGCATTTACGATGGGGTGATTACGGTAACGACGGAAGAAGCGTTTGCGGCGGCCCGCCGCGCGGCTCGCGAGGAAGGCATTCTCGGCGGCATTTCGTCTGGCGCTGCGATTCACGCGGCATTGAAAGTGGCGAAAGAGCTCGGCAAAGGGAAAAAAGTGCTCGCCATCATCCCGAGCAACGGCGAACGTTATTTGAGCACGCCTCTTTATCAATTTGAAGACTAAGCAGCTTTTTCGGCAGGGGCAACCCTGTCGAATTTTTTTTACGAGAATGATGACCGAGGCGGACAATCATTGTACAATATAAAGTAACGGACATCGTAAGGAGTTGACGAAGATGGAACAGCGGCGCAGGCGACTGAAACGAACGATCGACTATCGCGGACGGGATTGGTTCCGCCAGTACGAACAGCTGGCCTATAGCCGGCCTCATCATGTGTTGCTTCAGAGCGGCCAAGGGGGAAGGTACAGCATTATCGGCCTTGACCCGATCGGAGTGATCCGCGCTGATGAGCGGCGGCTCATCATCAAGCAGCGCGGGGGTGAAACGGTGCTCGATGGCCCGCCGTTTGAAAGGCTCCGGCAATGGTTTCGGCGGTTCGCCGTGCCGAATGAAGGCGACCCGCTGCCTTGCCAAGGCGGGCTGATCGGTTTCATTAGCTATGATGCGGTTCGCTATCTAGAACGGCTCCCGGTGCTCGCGCAAGATGATTTGCAGCTGCCGTTTCTGTATTTTTTCCTCTTTGACGACGTAGCGATTTATGACCACCAAACGGAACATCTTCATTTGCTTGCCTACGCGAATGAAGGGGAGGAAAGCGAAGCAAACCGGCGGCTGGCGCGGCATGCGCGGATGTGGCTCGAGGACCGGAATGAAGCGTTGATTTGGCCGCTTGCTGCCTTGGCAGCTGCGCCGTCTGTTTCAATGACAAAAGAGGGGTTTATGGAGGCGGTTCGCCGCGTGCAGCGCTATATTGCGGCGGGCGACGTGTTTCAAGTCAATCTATCGGTGCGCCAGTCGCAGCCGCTGTTGACACACCCATTTGCCGTCTACAAACAGTTGCGGGCTCTAAATCCATCCCCTTATATGGCGTATTTGCACACCCCGGAGTTTCAAGTGGTCAGCGGCTCGCCGGAGTTGCTCGTCCGCAAGCGGGGATGGCGCCTTGAGACGCGGCCGATTGCCGGCACACGTTCGCGCGGTCGGACGGCGGCAGAGGATGAACAAATTGCCCGCAAGTTGCTTGCGAGTGAAAAAGAGCGGGCTGAGCACGCCATGCTCGTTGATCTCGAACGGAATGACCTTGGGCGCGTCTGTGCCTACGGGACGGTTCGGGTGGACGAATGGATGACTATCGAAAAGTATTCTCATGTGATGCATATCGTTTCTCACGTATCCGGCACCATGGCGCCGGAGCACGATGCGTTTTCCGTCATTCGCGCCATGTTCCCCGGCGGGACGATCACCGGCGCCCCAAAAGTGCGAACAATGGAAATTATTGAAGAGCTGGAGCCGGTTCGCCGCGGCTTGTATACGGGCTCGATCGGTTGGATCGATTTTCAAGGAAACATGGAGCTCAACATCGCCATTCGCACGATGGTCGTCAAAGACGGATTGGCGCATGTACAGGCAGGGGCGGGCATCGTCATCGACTCCAATCCCGAGCATGAGTACAAGGAATGTATAAAGAAAGCGGCCGCCCTTTGGAAAGCGAAAGAGCTGAGCGAAGCAGAGGCATTATTTCCGAGCATGAGGTGAGAATGATGATCGTCATGATTGATAACTACGACTCATTTACGTACAATTTGGTGCAATATTTGGGCGTGTTGGGCGAAGAGCTGATTGTCAAACGGAATGATGAAATTACGGTGGCTGAAATCGAACGGCTCCGCCCCGATTTTATCATGATTTCCCCCGGTCCGTGCACACCGAATGAGGCAGGGGTCAGCCTAGAAGTCATTGATCGCTTTGCCGGTCAAATTCCCATTTTCGGCGTCTGCCTCGGGCATCAAGCCATCGCCCAGGCATTCGGCGGCCGCGTCGTCCGCGCTCCAAGGCTGATGCACGGGAAAACATCGTCCGTCTACCATGATGGGGAGACGATTTTCCGCGGCGTGCCGAACCCGTTTACGGCCACGCGCTACCATTCCCTGATCGTCGAGAGAGAGACGCTTCCGGACTGTTTCGTCGTGTCGGCTTGGACGGAAGAGGAGGAAGTGATGGCCATTCGCCATAAAACGCTGCCGGTGGAAGGCGTGCAGTTTCACCCGGAATCGATTATGACCAGCCATGGGATGCAGCTGTTGAAAAATTTTATCGACACATATAAAAAGGCGTGACGGTCATGTACGTGTATATCAACGGCGCGGTCGTTCCGCGCGAGGAGGCTCAGTTGTCAGCGTTTGATCACGGGTTTTTATATGGGCTCGGCTTATTTGAAACATTCCGCACGTATCGCGGCCACCCGTTTTTGCTTGACGATCATTTGGCGCGATTGAACAAAGGGCTGTCTGCGCTGCACATCGAAAGGCAGTTCGGCCGCGCTGAAGCGGTGGCGATCATCGAGCAGTTGCTCGAGGCCAATGGCTTGTGCGACGCGTATGTGCGCTTCAATGTATCGGCCGGGGTCGGCGATCTCGGCTTGCCGATCGAAAATTACCGAAGCCCGACCGTCATCGTCTATATGAAGCCGCTTCCGCCGCCCGTCCCTCCGGAAGGAAAAGAAGGGGTGGTGCTCGCGGCAAGGCGGAACAGCCCGGAAGGCCAGGAGCGACTAAAGTCGCACCATTATTTAAACAATATGATTGGGAAATGGGAGCTCGGACATCGACCTCATGCGGAAGGAATTTTTTTGAATTCAGATGGGGCGGTAGCGGAGGGGATCGTTTCCAATATTTTTTGGGTGAAAGCCGGCGTTGTCTACACGCCAGCGCCGGCTGTCGGCATATTAAATGGCATCACAAGACAATTCGTCATCGCATTGCTCAGACAGTTGGGCATTCCCGTTGAAGAAGGGGCCTATCCGCTGTCCCATCTGTTGCAGGCGGATGAAGCCTTTATCACCAACTCTGTGCAGGAAATTGTCCCCCTTTTCCGCATTGGCCGTTGCGTCTACCAAGGAAAAAACGGCCCGGTGGTTCAGGCGCTGCAGTATCATTACCGGCGCTTGGCCCATCAGTTATGGACGAGGAATGAATTGGCGGAAAGGATGAACGACTGATGACAACATCGATGCGCCCTCTTCGGTTTCAATGCCGCGGGCATGAATTTGACTTAAACAAAAAAACGTTGATCATGGGCATTGTCAACGTTACGCCCGATTCGTTTTCCGACGGCGGCCGGTTTTACGACGTGGAAAACGCGGTCAAGCACGCGAAGCGGCTTGTGGCGGAAGGAGCAGACATCATTGACATCGGCGGTGAATCAACTCGTCCGGGGGCAGATCCAGTGCCGCTCGATGAAGAGCTGCGCCGGGTCATCCCAGCGGTCAAAGCGATCGCTGAGGCGGTGAACGTACCCATTTCCATTGACACTTACAAGGCAGAGGTCGCTCGGCAAGCGATCGAAGCGGGAGCGCACATGATCAACGACGTTTGGGGAGCAAAAGCTGATCCCGATATGGCCCGCGTCGCCGCCACGTACGGCGTGCCGATTATTTTAATGCACAACCGCCGCGATATGGCGTATCGCGATTTAATTTCCGACATGATCGCTGATTTGCAGGAAAGCATTCGCATTGCCAAAGGAGCCGGTGTGAAAGAGGAAAACATTATTTTAGACCCAGGCATCGGCTTCGCCAAGACGGTCGAGCATAACTTGGAAGTGATGCGCCGTCTTGACGAATTTGCCGCTCTTGGCTATCCGCTTTTGCTCGGTACATCGCGCAAACGGTTTATCGGCCATGTGCTCAATGTCCCAGTTGAGGAACGGATGGAAGGGACGGGAGCGACCGTTTGCCTCGGCATCGTCAAAGGCGTGCATATCGTCCGCGTCCACGATGTATTGCCGATTGCTCGCATGGTGAAAATGATGGATGCCATGCTTGGGAAGGGAGAGAGCGGCCATCGATAAAATCTACGTGCACGGCATGGAATTTTACGGTTACCACGGGGTGCTTCGCGAAGAAAACATCCTTGGTCAGCGGTTTTTGGTCGATGTGACGTTGGAGCTCGATTTGCAGCCCGCCGGGCGGAGCGATCGTCTTGAGTATACCGTCAACTACGCCGATGTGTACGAGCACTGCCGGGTGATCGTGGAAGAGCGGACGTTTGCCTTGATCGAGGCGGTCGCTGAAGCGATCGCTGCCGACTTGCTCGCCGTCTTTCCTGTTGTTCAGCGTTGCATTGTCAAAGTGACAAAGCCGAATCCGCCGATTCGCGGCCATTATCAATATGTCGCAGTCGAAATTGATAGGGGTCGTTAAATGGAAAACATTGCATATCTCGCTTTAGGCTCTAACCTTGGAGATCGTGTTTCCTATTTGCGTTCTGCCATTGAAGCGCTCTATCATCATAAAGAAATTTTTATCACATCCAGCTCATCGATTTATGAAACTGATCCGGTTGGCTACGTCAATCAAGGCAAGTTTTTAAACATGGTGATCGAGGTGGCGACGACGTTGTCGCCGTTTGCCTTGCTTGACGTGACCCAGCAAATCGAACGAAAATTTGGGAGGAAAAGGGAAATTCGTTGGGGGCCACGAACGTTAGACCTTGACATTTTGCTGTATAATCATGAAAATATTGAAACAGAGCAACTGACGATCCCGCACCCGCGCATGGCGGAGCGGGCGTTCGTGCTCATCCCGTTGTTGGAAGTCAACTCTCATGTGACAATACCGAACCTTTCCGAGCCGTTAATCGACATCATTGACCGACTACCTGACAAAAAAGGAGTTCATGTATGGAAGCGGAAAGATGGGGAAGACGTATTCGCGCTTTTCGAAAGTTGAAGGGATATACGCAAGAAAGACTGGCGAAAGAACTTGGCATTTCTGTATCGATTCTTGGTGAAATTGAACGCGGAAACCGAATGCCGTCCGATTCACTCGTTGGACAAATTGCCGAACGGCTGAACATATCGGTAGAGGAGCTGTCTCCGCCGAAACTCGAATCAAACAAGTAGAAAGGAGGCATCTGCGATGTTTCGCATCGGCGATGTCGAAATTAAAAACCGTGTCGTGCTCGCCCCGATGGCAGGCGTATGCAACTCTGCGTTCCGCCTGACCGTCAAAGAATTCGGCGCCGGGCTTGTATGCGCGGAGATGGTCAGCGACAAAGGAATCGTATACAACAACGAAAAGACGTTAAACATGTTATATATTGATGAACGGGAAAAGCCGATCAGCTTGCAAATTTTCGGCGGCGAGAAAGAGACGCTCGTCAAAGCGGCGAAATTTGTCGATAAAAATACGAATGCCGATATCATCGACATTAACATGGGTTGCCCAGTGCCGAAAATTACGAATTGCGACGCTGGAGCGAAATGGCTGCTTGACCCGAATAAAATCTATGATGTCGTTGCCGCGATCGTCGATGCCGTGGAAAAACCGGTCACGGTGAAAATGCGGATCGGTTGGGATGAAAAGCACATTTACGCCGTCGAAAACGCTCAAGCCGTCGAGCGCGCCGGCGGGAAGGCCGTCGCCGTTCATGGACGGACAAGGGTGCAAATGTATGAAGGAAAAGCGGACTGGAACATCATCAAGCAAGTGAAAGAAGCGGTCAGCATCCCAGTCATCGGCAATGGCGACGTCAAAACGCCGCAAGATGCCAAACGGATGCTGGAAGAGACAGGAGTCGACGGTGTCATGATCGGACGGGCGGCGCTTGGCAACCCATGGATGATCTACCGCACGGTCCGCTATTTAGAAACTGGGGAGCTCATTCCGGAACCGACGCCGCGGGAAAAAATCGACGTCTGCCTGTTGCATTTGGATCGGTTGATTGCCTTAAAAGGCGAGTATATCGCCGTGAAAGAAATGCGTAAACACGCTGCTTGGTATTTAAAGGGTATTCGCGGTGCAGCGAAAATCCGCAACGCCATCAATGAATGCGAAACGCGGGACGAACTGGCCGCGCTGTTGCTTCGCGTGGCGGAAGAAGCGGAAGTCCAAGCAGCGGCGAACGCCGAAGCCGTTTAACATCGCTCCGAAAGAAGTCTCCCACTTCAAAACAAAGTGAAAGCGGGAGAGGAGTTTCGGTTAGGTGCAACCGAAGGCGATGATCGAACCGTGGGGCGCACGGGGATCGCTCGGTCCATTTCCCGGCATAGGATGGGATGATCTGAGAAGCCCCCATCTTCCATGCATTAGCGTAGAAGGTGGGAGTATGTCGCACAACAGGGACGATGTTCATGCAGCGGAGAACTGCCAGCGGGCGCTGGCAGTATTTTTCGTAAAAAATCGCTAAATGGAGTGAATGAGCTATGAGTCACGAAGAATTGAACGACCAACTGCGCGTCCGCAGGGAAAAGCTGAAAAAAATTGAAGAATTAGGCGTCGACCCGTTTGGCAAGCGGTTCGAGCGCACTCATAAGGCGCAAGAACTGTTCGAGCTGTACGGCGATTTATCGAAAGAGGAATTGGAGGAAAAGCAAATTGAAGTCGCCGTCGCCGGCCGCATCATGACAAAGCGCGGCAAAGGCAAAGCGGGATTTGCCCACATCCAAGACGTTACAGGGCAAATCCAAATTTACGTCCGCCAAGACGATGTCGGCGAACAACAGTACGAACTGTTTAAAATCTCCGACCTTGGCGACATCGTCGGCGTGCGCGGCACAATGTTTAAAACAAAAGTCGGTGAACTTTCCATCAAAGTGTCGTCGTACGAATTTTTGACGAAGGCGCTACGTCCATTGCCGGAAAAATACCACGGTTTGAAAGATATCGAGCAACGCTATCGCCAGCGTTATCTCGATTTAATCATGAATCCAGAAAGCAAGAAGACGTTCATTACTCGCAGTTTGATCATCCAATCGATGCGGCGGTATCTTGACAGCCATGGCTATTTGGAAGTTGAAACGCCGATGATGCACGCTGTGGCTGGGGGTGCTGCGGCGCGTCCGTTCATTACGCATCATAACGCATTGGATATGACCCTTTATATGCGAATCGCCATCGAGCTCCATTTAAAACGGCTCATCGTCGGCGGTTTGGAAAAGGTGTATGAAATCGGCCGCGTTTTCCGGAACGAAGGCATTTCCACCCGCCATAATCCGGAGTTTACGATGCTCGAATTGTACGAGGCGTACGCCGATTTCCGCGACATCATGAAACTGACCGAGAATTTGATCGCCCACATTGCGAATGAAGTGCTCGGAACGACGAAAATTCAATACGGCGAACATATCGTTGACTTAACGCCTGAATGGCGGCGCCTCCATATGGTTGACGCAATCAAGGAATATGTCGGCGTCGACTTCTGGCAGCAGATGAGCGACGAAGAGGCGCGGGAGCTGGCGAAAGAACATGGCGTGGAAGTCGCTCCCCACATGACGTTTGGCCATATTGTCAACGAGTTTTTTGAACAAAAAGTCGAGTCCCATCTCATCCAGCCGACGTTCATTTATGGCCATCCGGTTGAAATTTCACCGTTGGCCAAGAAAAATCCGGACGACCCGCGTTTTACCGACCGATTTGAGCTGTTTATCGTCGGGCGCGAACATGCCAATGCCTTTACCGAACTGAACGACCCGATTGATCAGCGCCAACGCTTCGAGGCGCAGCTGAAAGAGCGTGAACAAGGAAACGATGAAGCGCATGAAATGGACGAGGACTTCCTTGAAGCACTCGAATACGGCATGCCGCCGACAGGCGGGCTTGGCATCGGCGTCGACCGCTTAGTTATGCTCTTGACCAACTCGCCGTCCATTCGTGATGTGCTGCTCTTCCCACAAATGCGCCATAAATAACCATGATCGTCCCCTGCAAAGAAAAACGGCAGGGGACGATCTGTGTAAAAAAACTATTGACTTTAAAATTTTAGTTATGTAAAATGAAAATCGTCGTTTTCACAAAAAACAGGTGCAACAAAGCGAGTTGACAAACATTCTCCAATGTGTTATATTATGATAGCACGTTGAAACAATAGAACAGTTGTTAAAAACAAAGGATTATTGACAAACAAATAAATGTAATTATAATATAACTTGTCTGTTGATTGCCTAGTGATGATAGCGGAGGGGAAACACCCGTTCCCATCCCGAACACGGAAGTTAAGCCCTCCAGCGCCGATGGTAGTTGGGGCCAGCGCCCCTGCAAGAGTAGGTCGTTGCTAGGCAATTCCGTGGAGGATTAGCTCAGCTGGGAGAGCACTTGCCTTACAAGCAAGGGGTCGGCGGTTCGATCCCGTCATCCTCCACCATTTATGCATTTATGTGAATACGATATGAGCCATTAGCTCAGCAACGAGCGATGCATCTTCGAGTTGACTGCGAGTTGCCTCGACGCACCAAGCTTCCTTGAAACAGCTCGTAGAGGAAGAGGCAGGTAGAACTCGTCAGTACTTAGAGTGTTATGATCACTATGAGCCATTAGCTCAGTAGGTAGAGCATCTGACTTTTAATCAGAGGGTCGGAGGTTCGAGTCCTCCATGGCTCACCACAATTGATTTGCGGGTGTGGCGGAATTGGCAGACGCGCTAGATTCAGGGTCTAGTGCCCTTTACGGGCGTGGGGGTTCGAGTCCCTTCACCCGCATGTTGGTTCGAGCGGAAGTAGTTCAGTGGTAGAACACCACCTTGCCAAGGTGGGGGTCGCGGGTTCGAGTCCCGTCTTCCGCTCCATTTATTTGCCCATTTAGCCGGGGTGGCGGAATTGGCAGACGCACAGGACTTAAAATCCTGGGGTAGGTAACTACCGTGCCGGTTCGAGTCCGGCCCTCGGCACTTGCGCTCGTAGCTCAATTGGATAGAGCATCTGACTACGGATCAGAAGGTTAGGGGTTCGAATCCTCTCGAGCGCGTTAACGGGAAGTAGCTCAGCTTGGTAGAGCACATGGTTTGGGACCATGGGGTCGCAGGTTCAAATCCTGTCTTCCCGATAGCGGCCACATGGGGCCTTAGCTCAGCTGGGAGAGCACCTGCTTTGCACGCAGGAGGTCATCGGTTCGATCCCGATAGGCTCCATCATCGTTCCTTGAAAACTGAACGAAACGAAG
>NZ_JPOI01000001.1:787500-847500 GCF_000733845.1 Geobacillus vulcani PSS1 | reverse complement strand
TCCTGAGTACGGCGGGACACGAGGAATCCCGTCGGAAGCAGGGAGGACCATCTCCCAAGGCTAAATACTCCCTAGTGACCGATAGTGCACCAGTACCGTGAGGGAAAGGTGAAAAGCACCCCGGGAGGGGAGTGAAAGAGAACCTGAAACCGTGTGCCTACAAGTAGTCAGAGCCCGTTGATGGGTGATGGCGTGCCTTTTGTAGAATGAACCGGCGAGTGACGATGGCGTGCGAGGTTAAGCCGAAGAGGCGGAGCCGCAGCGAAAGCGAGTCTGAACAGGGCGCGAAGTACGTCGTCGTCGACCCGAAACCAGGTGATCTACCCATGTCCAGGGTGAAGGCCGGGTAACACCGGCTGGAGGCCCGAACCCACGCACGTTGAAAAGTGCGGGGATGAGGTGTGGGTAGGGGTGAAATGCCAATCGAACTTGGAGATAGCTGGTTCTCCCCGAAATAGCTTTAGGGCTAGCCTCGGGTTTAAGAGTCTTGGAGGTAGAGCACTGATTGGGCTAGGGGCCCTCATCGGGTTACCGAACCCAGTCAAACTCCGAATGCCAAGGACTTATGCCCGGGAGTCAGACTGCGAGTGATAAGATCCGTGGTCGAGAGGGGAACAGCCCAGACCGCCAGCTAAGGCCCCGAAGTGCACGTTCAGTGGAAAAGGATGTGGAGTTGCCGAGACAACCAGGATGTTGGCTTAGAAGCAGCCACCATTTAAAGAGTGCGTAATAGCTCACTGGTCGAGTGACTCTGCGCCGAAAATGTACCGGGGCTAAACGTGCCGCCGAAGCTGCGGGATGACCGTTGGTCATCGGTAGGGGAGCGTTCTAAGGGCAGAGAAGCCAGACCGGAAGGACTGGTGGAGCGCTTAGAAGTGAGAATGCCGGTATGAGTAGCGAAAACAGAGGTGAGAATCCTCTGCGCCGAAAGCCTAAGGGTTCCTGAGGAAGGTTCGTCCGCTCAGGGTTAGTCGGGACCTAAGCCGAGGCCGAAAGGCGTAGGTGATGGGCAACAGGTCGAGATTCCTGTACCACCTCCTTCCCGTTTGAGCGATGGGGGGACGCAGGAGGATAGGGCGAGCAGGCGGCTGGAAGAGCCTGTCCAAGCAGTGAGGCTGGCCAGCAGGCAAATCCGCTGGCCGTAAGGCCAAGCTGTGATGGCGACGGAGTCATCCGGAAGTCCCTGATTCCACACTGCCAAGAAAAGCCTCTAGCGAGGGAAGAGGTGCCCGTACCGCAAACCGACACAGGTAGGCGAGGAGAGAATCCTAAGGCGCGCGGGAGAACTCTCGTTAAGGAACTCGGCAAAATGACCCCGTAACTTCGGGAGAAGGGGTGCTCTTTGGGGTGAGGAGCCCTGAAGAGCCGCAGTGAAAAGGCCCAAGCGACTGTTTATCAAAAACACAGGTCTCTGCGAAGCCGAAAGGCGACGTATAGGGGCTGACACCTGCCCGGTGCTGGAAGGTTAAGGGGAGTGCTTAGCGGAAGCGAAGGTGCGAACCGAAGCCCCAGTAAACGGCGGCCGTAACTATAACGGTCCTAAGGTAGCGAAATTCCTTGTCGGGTAAGTTCCGACCCGCACGAAAGGTGTAACGACTTGGGCGTTGTCTCAACGAGAGACCCGGTGAAATTATACTACCTGTGAAGATGCAGGTTACCCGCGACAGGACGGAAAGACCCCGTGGAGCTTTACTGCAGCCTGATATGGAATTTTGGTATCGCTTGTACAGGATAGGTGGGAGCCGGGGAAGCCGGAGCGCCAGCTTCGGTGGAGGCGACGGTGGGATACCACCCTGGCGGTATTGAAATTCTAACCCGCACCCCTGAGCGGGGTGGGAGACAGTGTCAGGTGGGCAGTTTGACTGGGGCGGTCGCCTCCCAAAAGGTAACGGAGGCGCCCAAAGGTTCCCTCAGAATGGTTGGAAATCATTCGGAGAGTGCAAAGGCACAAGGGAGCTTGACTGCGAGACGGACAGGTCGAGCAGGGACGAAAGTCGGGCTTAGTGATCCGGTGGTTCCGCATGGAAGGGCCATCGCTCAACGGATAAAAGCTACCCCGGGGATAACAGGCTGATCTCCCCCAAGAGTCCACATCGACGGGGAGGTTTGGCACCTCGATGTCGGCTCATCGCATCCTGGGGCTGAAGTCGGTCCCAAGGGTTGGGCTGTTCGCCCATTAAAGCGGTACGCGAGCTGGGTTCAGAACGTCGTGAGACAGTTCGGTCCCTATCCGTCGCGGGCGCAGGAAATTTGAGAGGAGCTGTCCTTAGTACGAGAGGACCGGGATGGACGCACCGCTGGTGTACCAGTTGTCCCGCCAGGGGCACCGCTGGGTAGCTATGTGCGGACGGGATAAGCGCTGAAAGCATCTAAGCGTGAAGCCCCCCTCAAGATGAGATTTCCCACCGCCAAAAGCGGGTAAGATCCCTCGAAGATGACGAGGTCGATAGGTCCGAGGTGGAAGCGTGGCGACACGTGGAGCTGACGGATACTAATCGATCGAGGGCTTAACCTAGAAAAGTGGAAGCGCCGCGTTTCGCTCTCGAAGCCAAATGTTCTTCACCCGCAGGGGCGCTCGCGCCCCGAGGGGGAAGGTTATTTGGCAGAAGAGAGCTAGGCGCTGGAACTGGACAATAGAAAAGCGCAGGCGAGCGGTTCGCCGCGACGGGCAAATGTTCTTCGCCCGCAGGGGTGCTTGCACCCCGAGGGAGAAGGTTATTTGACCCCGAGCGGAGGCGAGCCGGAGCTAGACAGTGCGAAAAGCGGAGGCCGCCCGCCTATCGGCGAAACGCGCTGGAGGGCCTGCGAGGAGGCTGTCGCCGCCGCAGCAGGACCGAAGCGTCGCGAGCCGATGGCGGCCGGAGCTAGACAGTACGAAGCGCGGCTTCTTCCGACGGTTATCTAGTTTTGAGGGAATGAACTATTTCGATTGACAAATCCAACAGGATGGATATAATAATAACTGTCCAAGATGATCATCGTTGCCTAGTGGCTATGGCGGAGGGGAAACACCCGTTCCCATCCCGAACACGGAAGTTAAGCCCTCCAGCGCCGATGGTAGTTGGGGCCAGCGCCCCTGCAAGAGTAGGTCGCTGCTAGGCAAAATGGAACGCACGTCTTTTCTTTCCTTTAGGGAAAAGGCGTGCTTTTTCATTTATTCGGCTGCTTGACGTTTGTTTGCCCAAAAAAGCGGATATTCTATAGTTAGTTTTCCTTCTTTGGTCACCCTTGAAATTTTCCGTAATACATTGTATAGTAAGATTAAGGTCAAATATAGTCAAAGTCAATAAAGGGGCAGTGGGGTGTCCTTGTCAGCGGACGGCCCATCGCCAGGCAGCTTGGTTGTAAGGAAGGTGGTAGGTAGAGTGCCGAACATTTCCGACATCATTGAGCAATATTTAAAGCAAGTGCTTAATATGAGCGACCAAGATATCGTCGAAATTAAGCGAAGCGAAATCGCCAATAAATTCCAATGTGTTCCGTCACAGATCAACTATGTCATCAATACGAGGTTTACCCTTGAAAGAGGGTACATCGTCGAAAGCAAGCGCGGTGGCGGCGGGTATATCCGTATTATGAAAGTAAAGACAAAGAGTGAAGCACAGCTTATTGACCAGTTGCTCGATCTTGTCGGCCACCGCATCAGCCAATCGAATGCCGAAAATGTGGTAAAACGTCTCGTTGAAGAAAAGGTAATTTCGGAGCGGGAAGCGAAAATTATGTTAAGCGCTATGGATCGTTCTGTTTTATATATTGATTTACCGAAACGGGATGAACTGCGAGCCCGCATGTTAAAAGCGATGTTGACATCGCTGAAATACAAATAGGGGGGAGGAAGAGGCATTGATTTGCCAAGAATGCAAGCAGCGGCCGGCCACGATGCATTTTACCAAAATCATCAATGGGGAGAAAACGGAATTTCACCTTTGTGAGCAATGTGCCAGAGAGCATGGCCATATGTTTACGTTCTACGGCAATGATGATTTTTCACTTAACAACTTGTTGGCAGGGCTTCTCAACTTTCAAGCGCCAATGAAAGAGATGACGGCGAACGCGTTTCCGAACCCAGATGTACTTCAATGCGAGACGTGCCAAATGACATATCATCAATTCACACAAATCGGGCGGTTCGGCTGCGTCGACTGCTACCGGACGTTTGCACGCTACTTGCCGCCGATTTTGAAACGGCTCCATAGCGGCAATACCGCTCATTCAGGAAAAATTCCAAAGCGAAAAGGCGGCGTTCTCCATTTGCGCAAGCAGCTTGCTATGTTGAAACAAAAACTTCAGGAGCTCGTCGCTCGTGAGGAGTTCGAGCGGGCAGCTGAGGTGCGCGACCAAATCCGTTCGTTGGAGGATGAACTTCGTCGACGCGGAGAGGGGGATATGTAGCGGTATGTCGTTCGAGAAGTTTTTCAATACGGCTGTCAGCGCGTGGATGAGCCAAGAGGGGCCGGATTCGGACATCGTCTTAAGCAGTCGCATCCGGTTGGCGCGCAACATTGTTGACTTTCGTTTTCCAACGTTGTTTAGCAGTGAAGAAGCGATGCAAATCATCACGTTGTTTGAACGGACGTTTGCCCATCGTTCTTACGGAGGGGCAGGCCGTTTCGAGTTGTTGAAAATGTCGGAGCTTCAGCCGATTGAAAAACGGGTATTGGTAGAAAAACACTTAATTAGCCCGCATTTGGCTGAGGATTCGCCGTTTGGCGCCTGCCTGCTCTCGGAGAACGAGGAAATCAGCATTATGATTAACGAAGAAGACCATATTCGCATCCAATGCCTGTTCCCAGGTCTGCAGCTTGCTGAGGCGCTCGAGGCGGCGAGCGAATTGGACGATTGGATTGAAGGGTATGTCAACTATGCCTTTGACGAGCGGCTTGGTTATTTAACGAGTTGCCCCACCAATGTCGGGACAGGATTGCGGGCTTCGGTGATGATGCATCTTCCGGCGCTTGTGCTGACGCAGCAAATTAACCGCATTATTCCTGCCATCAACCAGCTTGGGCTCGTTGTCCGCGGAACATACGGAGAAGGGAGCGAAGCGTTAGGAAATATATTCCAAATTTCCAACCAGATCACGCTTGGGAAATCGGAGGAAGACATTGTTGCTGATTTGCATACGATCGTCCAGCAACTGATCGCCCAAGAAAGAGCGGCTCGTCAGGCATTAGTGAAAACTTTGGGCATACAATTAGAAGACAAGGTGTTCCGTTCGTACGGCATACTGGCCAACTGCCGCGTCATCGAATCGAAAGAAGCGGCGCAATGTCTGTCCGATGTTCGCTTAGGGATTGATCTAGGATATATCAAGAACATCTCGCGCAACATTTTAAATGAGCTGATGATTTTGACGCAGCCAGGATTTTTGCAGCAATATGCCGGCGGAGCGCTTCGTCCTGAAGAACGGGACGTCCGCCGCGCGGCGCTGATCCGGGAGCGTTTAAAGATGGAGGAACGAAGAAAGATGGAGGGTGATGAACGATGATGTTTGGCAGATTTACGGAACGAGCGCAAAAAGTGCTGGCGCTGGCGCAGGAAGAAGCCATTCGCCTCGGTCATAACAATATCGGCACAGAACATATTTTGCTCGGCCTCATCCGCGAAGGCGAAGGGATCGCTGCTAAGGCGCTCATGGCACTTGGGCTCGGCCCTGATAAAATCCAAAAAGAAGTTGAATCGCTCATCGGCCGTGGCAGTGAAGTGTCGCATACGATCCACTATACGCCGCGGGCGAAAAAAGTGATTGAGCTGTCGATGGATGAAGCGCGGAAGCTCGGCCATTCATACGTTGGCACAGAACATATTTTGCTTGGGTTGATCCGCGAGGGCGAAGGGGTGGCCGCCCGCGTGCTGAACAACTTGGGAGTAAGCTTGAACAAAGCGCGCCAACAAGTGTTGCAGCTGCTTGGCAGCAATGAGTCGATGTCAGGTCATGGCGGCGGCGCCTCGCATGTGAGCACGCCGACGCTTGACAGCCTTGCCCGCGACTTGACAGCGATTGCCCGCGAAGGGCGGCTGGATCCGGTCATCGGTCGCAGCAAAGAAATTCAGCGCGTCATTGAAGTGTTAAGCCGGCGGACGAAAAACAATCCGGTGTTGATTGGCGAGCCAGGTGTTGGGAAAACGGCCATTGCTGAAGGGTTAGCCCAACAAATTGTCAATAACGAAGTGCCAGAAACGCTGCGCGACAAGCGGGTCATGACGCTCGATATGGGGACGGTTGTCGCCGGAACGAAATATCGGGGGGAATTTGAAGACCGACTGAAAAAAGTGATGGATGAAATTCGCCAAGCGGGCAACATTATCTTGTTCATCGACGAACTGCATACATTGATTGGCGCCGGTGGGGCGGAAGGAGCGATCGACGCGTCGAACATTTTGAAACCGGCGTTGGCGCGCGGGGAGCTTCAATGCATCGGCGCGACAACGCTCGATGAGTACCGGAAATATATTGAAAAAGATGCCGCGCTTGAACGCCGCTTTCAGCCGATTTACGTTGAGGAACCGACAGTGGAAGAATCGATCCAAATTTTAAAAGGGCTGCGTGATCGGTATGAAGCGCATCACCGCGTTTCGATTTCCGACGAGGCGATTGTGCAAGCCGTCAAATTGTCTGACCGCTACATCACCGACCGTTTCTTGCCGGATAAGGCGATCGATTTGATCGACGAGGCTTGCTCGAAAGTGCGCCTTCGTTCGTTCACGGCACCGCCGAAATTGAAAGAACTTGAACAAAAGCTTGAGGAAGTGCGGAAAGAAAAAGATGCGGCGGTGCAAAGCCAAGAGTTTGAAAAGGCGGCGTCGCTGCGCGATATGGAGCAGCGGTTGCGCGAAGAACTAGAGGAAACGAAACGGGCATGGAAAGAAAAACAAGGCCAAGAAAATTTGGAAGTGACGGTCGAAGACATCGCCGCGGTCGTCTCGAGTTGGACCGGCATTCCAGTGTCGAAGCTCGCCGAAACGGAAACGGAGCGGCTGCTCAAGCTGGAAGAAATTTTGCATTCGCGTGTCGTCGGCCAAGATGAGGCGGTCAAAGCCGTCGCCAAAGCGGTGCGCCGCGCCCGTGCGGGACTGAAAGACCCGAAACGCCCGATCGGTTCGTTCATTTTCCTTGGTCCGACTGGCGTTGGGAAAACGGAGTTGGCACGCGCCTTGGCAGAAGCAATGTTTGGCGACGAAGACGCCCTTATTCGAATCGATATGTCTGAGTATATGGAAAAACACTCGACATCGCGGCTCATCGGGTCCCCGCCGGGGTATGTCGGTTATGAAGAAGGCGGCCAGCTGACGGAAAAAGTGCGCCGCAAGCCGTATTCGGTTGTCCTGTTGGATGAGATGGAAAAAGCGCATCCGGACGTGTTCAATATTTTGTTGCAAGTGTTGGAAGATGGGCGGCTGACTGACTCGAAAGGGCGGACGGTCGACTTCCGCAACACGATCATTATCATGACATCCAACGTCGGCGCCGATGCGTTGAAACGAAACAAGTACGTTGGCTTCAACATCCAAGACGGGAACCAGCAATACAAAGATATGAAAAGCAAAGTGATGGATGAGCTGAAAAAAGCATTCCGTCCAGAGTTTTTAAACCGGATCGACGAAATCATCGTCTTCCATTCGCTCGAAAAAGACCATCTCAAACAAATCGTCCGGTTGATGGCTGATACGCTCGTGAAGCGGCTAAAGGAGCAAGACATTGATCTTGAACTGACGGAGGCCGCCATTGAAAAAATCGCCGCTGAAGGGTTCGACCCAGAATACGGTGCCCGCCCGTTGCGCCGCGCCCTGCAAAAGCATGTTGAAGATCGTTTATCCGAAGAATTGTTAAAAGGTACGATCGCCAAAGGGCAAAAAGTCGTCGTGGATGTCAAAGACGGGGAGTTTGTCGTATTGTCAAAACAGGCGGTCGTGTAACGTATAAGGGGAAAAGGTATGCGGCAGCTTCCTGCCCATGCCTTTTTTCGTTGGAAAATGTTACAGAAAGGGTTAGAATCGATGGCGAAGAAGAGAACGAAATTTGTTTGCCAAGAGTGCGGATACGAGTCGGCCAAATGGCTTGGACGATGTCCGGGATGCCAAACATGGAATTCGTTTGTTGAGGAAATTGAGCAGGAAAAACCGACTGTGCGCGGCGCATTTCTTCATTCGGAGCGGGGGGGTTCGGCCAAACCGGTCCCGATTACAACCGTGGAGGCGGCGCAAGAGCCGCGCATGAAAACGAACAGCGTGGAGCTCAATCGTGTGCTTGGCGGTGGAATCGTCAAAGGTTCGCTTGTTTTGATCGGCGGCGATCCTGGCATTGGCAAATCAACGTTGCTTTTGCAAACATCGGCGCAGCTCGCCGCCGCCGGGCATAAAGTGCTGTATGTCTCCGGCGAGGAGTCGGTCAAACAAGTAAAGCTGCGCGCTGAGCGCCTTCGCGCCGAGTGTGACCAACTGTATGTGTTGGCGGAAGCAGATTTGGAATATATTGTAACATCGGTTGAAACGATTCAGCCCGCCTGTGTGATCATCGATTCGATTCAGACAGTGTATCGCACCGACATCACCTCTGCGCCGGGCAGCGTCACCCAAGTGCGCGAATGCACGGCCGAGCTGATGAAGCTGGCGAAAACGAAAGGCATTGCCATTTTTATCGTCGGCCATGTGACGAAAGAAGGGGCGATCGCCGGGCCGCGTCTGCTCGAACATATGGTGGACACCGTTCTCTATTTTGAAGGGGAGCGGCATCATACGTATCGCATTTTGCGGGCGGTGAAAAACCGTTTTGGCTCAACGAACGAAATCGGCATTTTTGAGATGCGCGACATCGGGCTTAAGGAAGTGGAAAACCCATCAGAAGTGTTTTTAGAAGAACGGTCGCGCGGGGCGGCTGGCTCGACGGTCGTGGCGGCGATGGAAGGGACGCGTCCGGTGCTCGTCGAAATCCAGGCGCTCGTCTCGCCGACGAGCTTCGGCAACCCAAGGCGAATGGCGACCGGCCTTGATCATAACCGGGTATCGCTTTTGATGGCTGTGCTTGAAAAGCGAGTTGGTCTGCTGTTGCAAAACCAGGATGCTTACTTGAAAGTGGCGGGCGGCGTGAAGCTTGATGAACCGGCGATTGATTTGGCGGTCGCCGTGAGCATCGCCTCAAGCTTTCGCGACCGGCCGACGAATCCAACGGACGTCATTATCGGCGAAGTCGGCCTGACCGGAGAAGTGCGCCGCGTCTCCCGCATCGAACAGCGGGTGCAGGAGGCGGTAAAATTAGGCTTTTCCCGCATCATTGTGCCGAAAAATAATTTAGCCGGCTGGCAGCCGCCAAAAGGCGTTCATGTGATCGGCGTTTCGCATGTGGCCGAGGCGCTTGAGCATACAATGTGTTAATCGCTCTTTCGCCTGCGCGGCCCGCTTCTTCGCGCCCAAGGGGATAGAGTGATCAAAAATTCATCGTCTCTTCATTCCTTACATGCTCAAGCAGAGGCATAAAACAGCCTAAAAGGATTGAACCTTTTCGCTCTAATGTACGTAAAAAATAGTAGGGGATCCGAAACAACTCCGGCGTTTTCCGCCTATTGTTACAAGCAGATGTCGAATGTTCAAAAACGATGAAAAATTGCCTTCCAATTGGTTTCAAACATGGGAAACTGTTTATAATGTTAAATAGGGAGGTGAAGATGGGCTGATGGTCAAACGTATTGTGCAATTATTTTTCCTCGCCGTAGGCGGAACGTTAGGCGCCATGTTTTTGCCTGACTTGCTCAAGCTGATGAAAGTAAGCGGCATGCCGCTTCTTGATCATTCGTATACGCTGGCGGTATTGGGAGCGGTTGTTTTCTTTTTGCTGACGTTTTGGCTTGTTGATTATGTCGTCGACATGATTCGCTGGGTGGAGGAAACGCTGGTGAAGGCGCCGGCCGCCGACGTGCTATTTGGCAGTCTCGGGCTGATTTTCGGTCTTATTATCGCGTTTTTCGTTGTCATGCCGTTGCAATCGTTTCACATTCAAGTGTTGAATACGGTGTTGCCCATTTTTTTGACGGTGTTGCTTGGGTACTTAGGGTTTCGCGTCGGCTTAAAGAAACGGAATGAGTTGATGAACTTATTTTCCTTGTCCAACCGCATGGCGAAGAAAAAAGGTGGAGAAGCCGAAAACGAATCGTCAAAGGGCGGTGCCGTGAAAATTTTGGATACGAGTGTCATCATCGACGGGCGGATTGCAGACATTTGCCAAACTGGTTTTTTGGAAGGGCCTCTTGTCATCCCGCGGTTTGTGCTCGAAGAATTGCAGCATATCGCCGATTCGTCCGACGTGCTCAAGCGGAACCGCGGCCGCCGCGGCTTGGATATTTTGAACCGCATCCAAAAAGAAATGGCGATGAAAGTGGAAATCTATGAAGCGGATTTCAGCGACGTCCAGGAGGTCGACAGCAAACTCGTCAAGCTGGCAAAGCAGCTTCAAGGCGTTGTCGTGACGAACGATTTCAATTTAAACAAAGTATGTGAGCTGCAAAACGTGCGTGTTTTGAATATCAACGATTTGGCGAACGCCGTCAAACCGGTGGTGCTGCCGGGTGAAGAGCTGAATGTGCACGTCATTAAAGATGGGAAGGAGCATAACCAAGGCGTGGCCTATTTGGATGACGGGACGATGATCGTCGTTGAAGATGGCAAAGAATATATCGGCAAACGGGTTGACGTTTTAGTCACCAGCGTGTTACAAACATCTGCGGGGAGAATGATTTTCGCCAAGCTGAAACTGTTGCAAAAAGCGTTGTAGAAGAACAGGGGAAACGTCCGATGAAGTATGAAGCGATCGTATTGGCGGCCGGACAAGGAAAGCGGATGAACGCCGGCATGAACAAGCAGTTTCTTGAACTTGGCGGCGAACCGCTCATCGTTCGGACATTGAAAGTGTTTGACGGCGACGAGCGGTGCGCCGGCATTGTGCTCGTCGTCAACCCGGCCGAACGGCACCGGTTTGAGCAGCTGCTTGAACGCCATCGCATCCGCAAAGTCATGGCGTTTGCCAACGGCGGACGGGAGCGGCAGCATAGCGTCTATAACGGATTGCAGGCGCTCCAGGGGGAGGAGATTGTTCTCATCCATGACGGCGCCCGCCCGTTTGTCCGCGTTCATCATTTGCACGAGTTAGTGAACGCCGCCGTTCAGTACGGAGCGGCCATCCCGGCCGTGCGGGTGAAAGATACGATTAAAAAAGCGAACGGTTTGTTTGTCGAGCAGACGATTGATCGTTCCAGCTTGTGGGCGGTGCAAACGCCACAAGCTTTTCGTCTGTCTTTGATCATGGAAGCGCACGAAGCGGCGAAACAGGCCGGATATCTTGGTACGGACGATGCCAGCCTTGTGGAACGAATCGGCAAGCCGGTAAAGATCATTGAAGGGGATTATCGTAATATTAAGCTGACGACGCCCGAGGACCTTTTGGTTGCTGAGGCGATTTTAGCAAGCCGTACGGCTGAATAGATGGGGGTGGAGAAATGTTTCGCATTGGACAAGGGTTTGACGTCCATCAGCTTGTCGAAGGGCGTCCGCTGATCATTGGCGGCGTCACCATTCCGTATGAAAAAGGGTTGCTCGGCCACTCCGATGCCGACGTGCTGCTTCATGCGGTGGCGGACGCATGCCTTGGGGCGATCGGCGCCGGGGACATCGGCCGACATTTTCCGGACACGGACCCGCGCTTTAAAGATGCCGACTCGGCTGAGCTGTTGGCGCACGTATGGGCGCTTGTTCGGCAGGAAGGGTACGCGCTAGTGAACGCCGACTGCACGATCATCGCGCAAAAGCCGAAGATGGCGCCGTATATTGAAGAAATGAAGAGGGTGATCGCCCGGCTGCTCGAGGCCGATCACTCGCAAGTCAATGTGAAAGCGACGACGACGGAGAAGCTCGGATTCACTGGGCGGGGGGAAGGCATTGCCGCCCAAGCAGTCGTCTTGCTGCAAAAAAGCTGATGGAGCGGCCTTTGGCCACATCATTTAGGAGGTCTCGTTTCTCCATACATAAGCGCTTTGTTCACCGTCCTAGGGGAAAGGGGTGTCGGCAAATCGGCGCCGCCCTAGGCGAGAGCCGTCTGTTTTGAACTTTGCCGCGATAAACGGTACAATAGTGGTACAAGTTTCGATGAAATTGGAGGTTTTGGACGATGGCAAAAGACGTGCGCGTGCGCTATGCGCCGAGCCCGACCGGCCATTTGCATATCGGCGGAGCGCGGACAGCGTTGTTTAACTATTTATTTGCCCGCCATCACGGCGGAAAAATGATCGTCCGCATCGAGGATACGGATATTGAACGGAACGTCGAAGGCGGCGAACAGTCGCAGCTTGAAAATTTAAAATGGCTTGGCATTGATTATGACGAATCGATTGACAAAGACGGCGGCTACGGGCCGTACCGGCAAACGGAACGGCTTGATATTTATCGAAAATATGTGAATGAATTGCTTGAACAAGGTCATGCGTACAAATGTTTTTGCACGCCGGAAGAGCTCGAGCGCGAGCGGGAGGCGCAGCGGGCGGCCGGCATCGCCGCTCCGCAGTACAGCGGCAAATGCCGCCATTTGACGCCGGAGCAAGCAGCAGAGCTTGAGGCGCAAGGGAAGCCGTATACGATCCGCCTGAAAGTGCCGGAAGGGAAAACGTACGAATTTTATGATTTAGTGCGCGGCAAAGTGGTGTTTGAGTCGAAGGACGTCGGCGGCGATTGGGTGATTGTCAAGGCGAATGGCATTCCGACATACAATTTCGCTGTTGTTATCGACGACCATTTAATGGAAATCAGCCATGTGTTTCGCGGTGAGGAGCATTTGTCCAATACGCCGAAGCAGCTCATGGTATACGAATATTTCGGCTGGGAGCCGCCGCAGTTCGCGCACTTGACGTTGATCGTCAACGAGCAGCGGAAAAAGCTGTCGAAGCGCGATGAATCGATCATTCAGTTCGTCTCACAATACAAAGAGCTTGGCTATTTGCCAGAAGCGATGTTCAACTTTTTCGCGTTGCTTGGCTGGTCGCCGGAAGGGGAGGAAGAAATTTTTACGAAAGACGAACTGATCCGCATGTTTGATGTCTCCCGGCTGTCCAAATCGCCGTCCATGTTTGATACGAAAAAGCTGACATGGATGAACAACCAATATATCAAAAAGCTCGACCTTGACCGGCTTGTGGAGCTGGCCTTGCCGCATTTAGTGAAAGCCGGACGCCTGCCGGCCGATATGACGGATGAACAGCGGCAATGGGCGCGCGATTTAATTGCCTTGTATCAAGAGCAAATGAGCTACGGGGCGGAGATCGTCCCGCTGTCTGAGCTGTTCTTTAAAGAAGAAATCGACTACGAGGACGAGGCGCGTCAAGTGCTGGCTGAAGAGCAAGTGCCGGCTGTGCTTTCCACCTTCCTTGAAATCGTGCGTGAGCTTGAGCCGTTTACGGCAGACGAGATCAAAGCGGCCATTAAAGCCGTGCAAAAGGCGACCGGGCAAAAAGGGAAAAAGTTGTTTATGCCGATCCGCGCGGCGGTGACTGGGCAAACGCACGGGCCGGAGCTGCCGTTTGCCATTCAGCTGCTCGGCAAGAAAAAGGTGATTGAGCGGCTGGAGCGGGCGTTGCAAGAAAAATTTTAATCGGCCTCTGCACGTTTATACGGTGGATGTGGTATAATAATACAAAGTTTTCGTTGCCACAAGCGTATAAGGGAAAAGCGTTGACGAGGAGAAGTAGGAAGCATCGGCATCCCAGAGAGAGCCGTCTTGGCTGGAAGCGGCTTATGTTCGGTGTTGTCTGAAGTGCGCCTCGGAGCCTCCTTTCGAACCGGAACAGAGACGTTCTGCAGTAGAGGGGAGCGGAGCATCTCCGTTATCGGAATCGAGTGAGCGAAACGGCGTCCCGTTTCGCTAAACAGAGTGGAACCGCGCCAACAGCGTCTCTGTGTCTTCGGCACAGGGGCGCTTTTCTATTCACAAGGCAACTGAAGAGGGATGGAGGGAGGATATCATGTTCAGAACGTTAAAAGAGGACATTGAGGTCATTTTTGAGCAAGACCCTGCGGCGAGAAGCTATTTGGAAGTCATTTTAACGTATTCCGGTCTGCATGCCATTTGGGCGCATCGGATCGCCCACGCGCTTTACAAGCGGAAATTTTATTTCCTTGCCCGCTTGATTTCGCAAATCAGCCGCTTTTTCACCGGCATTGAAATCCATCCGGGCGCGAAAATCGGCCGCCGCTTTTTCATCGATCACGGCATGGGCGTGGTGATCGGCGAAACGTGCGAAATCGGTGACAACGTCACTGTCTATCAAGGCGTAACATTGGGTGGTACCGGAAAGGAAAAAGGAAAGCGGCACCCGACGATCAAAGACAACTGCTTGATTGCAGCGGGAGCGAAAGTGCTCGGATCGATTACGATCGGAGAAAACTCGAAAATCGGCGCCGGATCGGTCGTGCTGAAAGACGTACCGCCCAATTCGACCGTCGTCGGCATTCCGGGCCGCGTCGTTGTGCGCGACGGGGTGAAAGTGAAGAAAGATTTAAACCATACCGACCTGCCCGACCCGATCGCCGACCGGTTCCGGGAGCTTGAAGAGGAAATCGCTCGGCTGAAAAGCGAGCTTGAGGCATTGAAACAACAAGAAAGGAAGAACGAGTATGAGCAGCATACGGCTTTATAATACGCTGACACGAAAAAAAGAACCGTTTGAGCCGTTGGAGCCGAACAAGGTGAAAATGTATGTGTGCGGCCCGACGGTGTATAACTATATTCATATCGGCAATGCTCGGGCCGCCATCGTTTTTGACACGATCCGCCGCTATTTGGAGTTCCGCGGCTATGATGTGACGTATGTATCGAACTTTACCGATGTTGATGACAAGCTGATCAAAGCGGCTCGCGAGCTCGGCGAGAGCGTTCCGGTGATCGCCGAACGGTTCATTGAGGCGTATTTTGAGGACATTCAAGCGCTCGGCTGCAAAAAAGCGGATATCCATCCGCGCGTGACCGAAAACATTGATACGATTATCGAATTCATTCAGGCGCTCATTGACAAAGGATATGCCTACGAAGTCGAAGGCGATGTGTATTACCGGACGCGCAAGTTCCGCGAATACGGCAAGTTGTCCCATCAATCGATCGATGAGCTGCAAGCTGGGGCGCGCATTGAAGTTGGCGAGAAAAAGGACGATCCGCTTGATTTTGCCCTTTGGAAAGCGGCGAAAGAAGGAGAGATTTCATGGGACAGCCCATGGGGGAAAGGGCGGCCCGGTTGGCATATCGAATGTTCGGCGATGGCGCGCAAATATTTGGGCGATACGATCGATATCCACGCCGGCGGCCAAGATTTGACGTTTCCGCACCACGAAAACGAAATCGCCCAGTCAGAAGCGCTGACCGGCAAACCATTCGCGAAATATTGGCTGCACAATGGGTATTTAAATATTAACAACGAAAAAATGTCGAAGTCGCTTGGCAATTTCGTGCTTGTTCACGATATCATCCGGCAGATCGACCCGCAAGTGCTGCGGTTTTTCATGCTGTCGGTGCATTACCGCCATCCGATCAACTACAGCGAAGAGCTGCTTGAGAGCGCGCGGCGCGGGCTCGAGCGCCTGAAGACGGCGTACGGCAATTTGCAGCATCGCCTGCAGGCAAGCACGAACTTAACGGACAATGACGAGGAATGGCTGTCGCGCCTTGCTGACATCCGCGCCTCGTTCATCCGCGAAATGGACGACGATTTCAACACCGCGAACGGCATTGCTGTATTGTTTGAATTGGCGAAACAGGCCAACTTGTACTTGCAGGAAAAAACGACATCCGAGAAGGTCATTGCCGCGTTTTTGCGCGAGTTCGAGCAGCTGGCGGACGTACTGGGGCTTACCTTGAAACAGGAGGAGCTGCTTGATGAGGAAATCAAGGCGTTGATCCAAAAACGCAATGAAGCCCGGAAAAATCGCAATTTTGCCTTGGCTGACCGCATTCGTGACGAGTTGAGAGCCAAAAACATTATTTTGGAAGACACGTCGCAAGGAACGAGATGGAAACGGGGATAACAGGCGATGATGGCGGGGTTTGAAACGGTCGACGATGTGAAGCAGTTGAATGGACTGGCGCTTGCCTACATTGGGGATGCGGTTTACGAGGTGTATGTGCGCCGCCATTTGCTTGCTGGCGGCAGGATGCGGCCGCATGAACTGCATCGGCGGGCGGTCCGCTATGTGTCGGCGCGGGCGCAAGCGAAAGTGATTTTGGCATTGCTTGACGAGGGCGTCTTGACCGAGGAGGAAAAGGACATCGTCCGCCGCGGCCGCAATGCCAAATCCGGCACGATCCCGAAAAACACGGATGTGCAAACATACCGGCATAGCACGGCCTTTGAGGCGCTCATCGGGTACCATTTTTTAGGGAATAATGAAAAACGGGTTGATGAGCTGATCGGCCGTTCGTTTGCGATTATTGAAAGGGAAGAAAGGGCGTTGGAATGATGGACTACATTATCGGTAAAAATCCGGTCATTGAAGCGCTCAAAGCGGGGCGTGACATCAATAAAATTTGGATCGCTGAAGGGGCGCAGCGCCATACTGTCGAACCTGTGCTTGAATGGGCAAGGCGGCGGGGCGTGCTCGTCCAATATGTCCCGAAGCGCAAGCTTGACCAGATGGCGGAAGGGGCCCATCAAGGGGTGATCGCTCAGGCGGCGGCCTACCGCTACTATGAAATCGATGATTTGTTCGCTCGCGCCGCCGAGCGGGGCGAGGCGCCGTTTTTTCTCATTTTGGACGAGCTTGAGGATCCGCATAATTTAGGGGCCATCATGCGCACCGCTGATGCAGTCGGGGCGCATGGCCTTATCATTCCGAAGCGGCGTTCGGTCGGGCTGACCCAAACGGTGGCGAAGGCTTCGACCGGGGCGATTGAGCACGTTCCGGTCGCGCGTGTCACAAACTTGGCGCGGACGATTGACGAGCTGAAAGAGCGCGGAGTGTGGGTAGCCGGAACGGATGCATCGGCTCAAGACGACTACCGCTCGCTCGATGGCACGATGCCGCTGGCGCTGGTGATCGGGAGCGAAGGGAAAGGGATCAGCCGTTTGGTGCTGGAAAAATGCGATTTCTTGTTCCGACTGCCGATGCGCGGGCACGTCACCTCGCTCAACGCCTCTGTCGCCGCCAGCCTGCTCATGTACGAGGTGTACCGGAAGCGGTATCCGTTGGGAGAATAGCCGATGAACATTTTGATTGTCGACGGCTATAACATGATCGGTGCTTGGCCGGAGCTGCGCCGGCTGAAAGAAGAGGGCGATCTGGCAGCGGCAAGGGATTTATTGATTGAAAAAATGGCTGACTACAAAGGATTCACCGGGGATCATGTCGTGATCGTATTCGATGCCCACCTTGTGCAAGGAAACGAGAAAAAGTATAAACATTACGACGTCGACGTCATTTTTACAAAGGAGCATGAGACGGCCGACGAGCGAATTGAACGGTTGGCAAAAACATTGATGAATGCGCGCACAAAGGTGTATGTCGCTACCTCCGACTACACCGAACAATGGACAGTGTTCGGTCAAGGCGCCTTGCGCAAGTCGGCGCGTGAGCTATTGAATGAAATCGAGACGGTTGAGCGGGACATTTCCCAAAAAGTCAAAGCGATGCGGCAGCACACTCCGATCTCCAAAGTTCCTCTAGATGATAGAATTGCTGAAATTTTTGAAAAATGGCGAAGAGGAGAAAAATGAGCGGTTGACGCTGTAAAAATTTGTCCTGTATAATACATGTTAGCGATTGATGCGGTCGGGGGGATCAGCGTGGGGGAATGCTTGAAAGCAATGAAAGGGAAAGATTATCATCAGCTGGACGATGAGCAGCTTGTTGCGCTCGTTCACGAAGGGGATGGGGAAGCACTTGATTTTTTAATCCATAAATACCAAAACTTTGTGCGCGCCAAAGCTCGCTCCTATTTTTTAGTCGGAGCTGATCGGGAAGATATCGTGCAAGAAGGAATGATCGGTCTGTATAAGGCCGTCCGCGATTTTAAGGGGGACAAGCTTTCCTCATTTAAAGCGTTTGCAGAACTTTGCATCACAAGGCAAATGATTACCGCCATTAAAACGGCGACCCGCCAAAAGCATATTCCGCTCAACTCCTATGTTTCCTTGGATAAGCCGATTTATGACGATGAATCTGACCGGACGCTGATGGATGTGTTGTCCGGCACGCAGGTGATGGACCCAGAACAATTGATTGTCAACCGTGAGGAAGTCGACGATATTGAACTAAAGATGGCGGAGCTGCTCAGCGACCTCGAGCGGAAAGTGCTCGCTTTGTATTTGGATGGACGTTCATATCAGGAAATTTCCGAAGAGCTGAACCGCCATGTCAAGTCGATCGACAACGCGTTGCAACGCGTCAAGCGGAAGCTCGAGAAATATTTGGAATACCGCGAGATCAGTTTGTAGGCATCGCACTGTCGCATCAAAAGATGTCATTGACAGTGAAACAGCCAATATGATAAATTTTTATGGACATCTCGCAAGAACGGTGGAATGCTGATGCGCCAAAAAGTGACGCTGGCTTGCGCGCAGTGCGGGAGCCGAAACTATACGGCAGCAAAACAAATACGTCGCCTTGGTGAGCGCCTTATGGCCAACAAGTTTTGCTCCACATGCAACAAACATACGATCCATCGTGAAACGAAATAGGCGGCGGAGATAGTTCTGAACGATGATGGAGGTACGAGTGATGCAGCGAGTAATCAACTTTTTAAAAGAAGTCGTACGCGAGCTGAAAAAAGTGAGTTGGCCAAACCGGAAGGAGTTAGTGAACTACACGGCAGTCGTGCTAGCCACGGTGGCGTTTTTCACCGTCTTTTTTGCCGTTGTGGACCTCGGCATTTCTGAGTTGATTCGTCTCGTGTTTGAATAAGCGGGCGAAGGATATGTTATAATGAAAGATAATCGCGCGCGTATGGGACCCGGCAACGGGTTTTTGTTTTGCGCAAAAAACAAGACGAAAACCGCCTTGGGGAGGCTCGCTGATGGAGAAAAACTGGTATGTCGTCCATACATACTCGGGATATGAAAACAAAGTAAAAGCCAATTTGGAAAAACGCGTCGAATCGATGGGAATGCAAGATAAAATTTTTCGCGTCGTCGTTCCGGAAGAGACGGAAACGGACGTCAAAAACGGAAAACGGAAAACGACGAAAAAGAAAGTGTTCCCTGGCTATGTGCTCGTCGAGATGGTCATGACCGATGACTCATGGTATGTCGTGCGCAACACGCCGGGCGTCACTGGATTTGTCGGCTCAAGCGGGGCTGGTTCGAAACCGACGCCGCTGATGGAGGAAGAAGTGAGAATGATCTTGAAGCGGATGGGCATGCCGCTTGCTGAGGTCGATGTTGATTATGAGGTAAATGAAACGGTGCGAATCAAAGAAGGTCCGTTTGCGAACTTTATAGGGAAAATTGAAGCGATTGATCCGGATAAACATAAAGTGAAGCTGCTTGTCGATATGTTTGGGCGCGAAACACGGGTGGAGCTTGAGTTTTCGCAAATCGAAAAAATCTAATGGATAAAGAACTTGCAATTGCTAGGGAAAAGTGATACTATTTTAAGGTCAGTATGTCTCTTAAACGGAGACATGTCGCGATGAACTTATACACTTTTGTATAAGGGAGCCATTTTGTTTTTACGCTGATCCTCTCAACTGAACGGGAGATAGGAAAACGGCTCGGTAGACCGGAGCCGGATGAGTGGGAGGGGCAATCCCTAATACCACATCACGGACTTAAGGAGGTGTGTCTCGTGGCGAAAAAAGTCATCAAGGTCGTCAAACTGCAAATTCCTGCAGGGAAAGCGAATCCGGCGCCGCCAGTAGGTCCTGCATTGGGTCAAGCCGGTGTCAATATTATGGCGTTTTGCAAAGAGTTTAATGCTCGTACGGCTGACCAAGCAGGGTTGATTATTCCGGTTGAAATTACGGTTTTTGAAGACCGTTCATTTACATTCATCACGAAAACGCCGCCAGCCGCTGTATTGCTCAAAAAAGCGGCGGGCATTGAATCGGGCTCCGGCGAACCGAACCGCAACAAAGTGGCGACAATTAAACGCGACAAAGTGCGTGAGATCGCTGAGCTGAAAATGCCGGATTTGAATGCGGCGAGCATTGAGGCGGCCATGCGCATGATCGAAGGCACGGCCCGCAGCATGGGTATTGTGATTGAAGACTAAAGCCGGTGCGTCGTTTGTGGGGGAGGTTGCGTCATTTGGCAACCTCTTTCTCCATGAACAAAAACAGCAAGACGAGCCCGATGAATGGGCATCCGTCCGCTTCTTCGCTTTCCAAAGAAGCGAAGGACGTTCAACGTGGGAGGTTTTTCCGCTAAAACCACAATCAAGGAGGATTTTTCACATGCCGAAAAGAGGAAAAAAATACTTAGAAGCATTGAAGCTTGTCGACCGCTCCAAAGCATACCCGATTGCTGAAGCGATCGAACTCGTGAAAAAAACGAACATCGCGAAATTCGATGCCACGGTGGAAGTGGCGTTCCGTTTGGGCGTTGACCCGAAAAAAGCGGACCAACAAATTCGCGGCGCCGTCGTCTTGCCGCATGGTACAGGGAAAGTGGCGCGCGTGTTGGTGTTCGCGAAAGGGGAAAAAGCGAAAGAAGCAGAAGCCGCTGGCGCTGACTATGTCGGTGATACCGAATATATCAACAAAATCCAGCAAGGCTGGTTTGACTTTGACGTCGTTGTTGCTACGCCGGACATGATGGGCGAAGTCGGGAAACTCGGCCGCATTTTAGGGCCGAAAGGGTTGATGCCAAACCCGAAAACCGGAACCGTCACGTTTGACGTAGCGAAAGCGGTGCAAGAAATCAAGGCTGGTAAAGTGGAATACCGCGTCGACAAAGCAGGCAACATCCATGTTCCAATCGGCAAAGTGTCGTTTGACAACGAGAAGCTGGCTGAAAACTTCGCGGCCGTTTACGAAGCAATTTTGAAAGCCAAACCGGCGGCGGCAAAAGGCACGTACGTGAAAAATGTCACCATTACGTCGACGATGGGCCCAGGCATCAAAGTCGACCCGTCCACGGTTGCTGTTGCACAATAACCGTTGACTTTTGTTTGTTCGTCTGTTAAAATGCCATTTGGCTGAACAAATGAATATCATTTGTACCGTAGACAGTAGGTGCCCGTTTGAGGCTTAATTTCCTACCGAGGTATATGGACGATAGAACAGCGCTCCCCGCATCGGGAACGAGCGGGGGCGTTGAGCGACACCTCCATGTCTACGCGGCATGGAGGTTTTTGATTTGAGTGAACGGTATAAGTGGTATTCTCTCATTTTCCTTACAGGAGGTGCAGGATGTGTCGAGCGCGATTGAACTGAAAAAACAAGTGGTCGCGGAAATTGCAGACAAATTTCGGGCCAGCAAGGCGACCGTCATCGTGGATTACCGCGGCCTGAACGTGGCGGAAATGACCGAGCTGCGCAAACAGCTGCGCGAGGCAGGCGTTGAGTTTAAAGTGTACAAAAACACCTTGACCCGCCGGGCGCTCGCGGAAGTCGGTTTGGAAGGACTGGATGAAGTGTTCACCGGTCCGAATGCCATCGCCTTCAGCAATGAGGATGTCGTGGCTCCGGCCAAAATTTTAAGCGAGTTTGCGAAAACGCATGAAGCATTGGAAATCAAAGGCGGTGTCATCGAAGGGAACGTCGCCAGCAAAGAAGAAATCGATGCGTTGGCGAAACTCCCGTCCCGCGAAGGGTTGCTTTCGATGTTGCTTAGCGTTCTTCAAGCCCCGATCCGCAACTTTGCGCTTGCGGTTAAAGCAGTGGCCGACAAAAAAGAGGAACAAGGGGCATAATGGCACGTTGATATGCGCTTAACGATCATATAAAACAAAGGAGGAAGTTGTGATGACGAAAGAACAAATCATTGAAGCAGTGAAAAATATGACCGTATTGGAATTAAACGAATTGGTGAAAGCAATCGAAGAAGAATTCGGCGTAACGGCTGCGGCTCCGGTTGTTGTTGCGGGCGGCGCAGCACCTGGCGCTGAAGCGGCGGCGGAAAAAACGGAGTTCGACGTCATTCTTGCCGACGCCGGCGCGCAAAAAATCAAAGTCATCAAAGTCGTTCGCGAAATCACTGGCCTCGGCTTGAAAGAAGCGAAAGACTTGGTGGACAACACGCCGAAGCCAATCAAAGAAGGCATTGCGAAAGAAGAAGCAGAAGAAATCAAAGCAAAACTCGAAGAAGCTGGCGCGAAAGTCGAAATCAAGTAATGGTTGCGCCCTTGAAAAAAAGAGGCTGGCCCGAGCAAGGGACGGCCTCTTTTTTGTTACACTATATAAACGGAAGGCAGTGCAGCCTGCCGACAAGGAGGAGGGGATGATGGTGAGCGAGCATTATTACTCAGTCAATCCGACGTCGGAACGAAACCGACAAACGTGGACGTACGTGTTGCGGGGGCATGAATTCCGCTTTACGACCGACAATGGAGTGTTTTCCAAGCGCGAAGTGGACTTTGGCACACGCTTGTTAATTGAAACGTTCGAGGAGCCAGGAGTGGCGGGGGATTTGTTGGATGTCGGCTGCGGATATGGGCCGATCGGGCTTGCCTTGGCTCGATCGTTTCCAAACCGGCATGTTCACATGATTGATATCAACGAGCGGGCGCTCGAACTGGCGCAGGAAAACAAGCAGGCAAACGGCATTGACAATGCGGTGATTTACAAAAGCGATCTTTTTTCAGAAGTCGGAGAACGGCGATTTGCAGCCGTCGTCACAAATCCGCCGATCCGGGCTGGCAAACGGGTCGTTTACACGATTTTTGAACAAAGCTACGATCATTTGTTCGATCATGGCGAGCTATGGGTCGTCATTCAAAAAAAGCAAGGCGCCCCATCGGCCTTGCAAAAGCTGAACGAATGGTTTCCTGCTGTAGAAGTCGTCGCGAAGAAAAAAGGATATTATATCATAAAGGCGAAAAAATGTTGACACCGTTTTTTTGTTGTGGTAGCATTATAAAATGCTAAATATGCACATTTCCCGCGTAGAGGGGATGACGTATAATTTTGGATGCAATGGAAACAATGATAAAATCAATAAGCAACGAACCATATGGTTTTCTATTGGAATAGAAACCATTTTCTTTTTTTCTCCGTTTAACGCCTGGTTTCCTCGCACCGGGGCGTTTTAAATCCTCTAAATGAAACGGCGGTGCACGAAACGAAGCCGTTTCCGTCCGGATGGCGGGGGCCGGCCGCATGCATGCCTAGCGCTTTGCCCCGGAATGACGGAGCGGTCAGTCCGCCTTGACGGCATTGATTGTTGAAGGGCGGATGGTGGAGCTGTTCCGGTTCCGGTTTCACTAATGTCTACATTTGAGGGGTGAATCACTCTTGACAGGCCGACTGGTTCAATACGGGCGACACCGCCAACGCAGAAGCTATGCACGCATCAGTGAAGTGTTGGAATTGCCGAACTTGATTGAAATTCAAACGTCCTCCTACCAATGGTTTCTCGATGAAGGGCTGCGGGAAATGTTTAGGGAAATTTCCCCGATTGAAGACTTTTCCGGCAACCTCTCGCTCGAATTTATCGACTATAGTTTAGGAGAACCGAAATACACAGTCGAAGAGGCGAAAGAACGCGACGTTACATATGCGGCGCCGCTTCGCGTCAAAGTTCGCCTGATCAATAAAGAAACGGGCGAAGTGAAGGAACAAGACGTGTTTATGGGCGATTTTCCGCTCATGACGGAAACGGGAACGTTTATTATCAACGGGGCGGAACGCGTCATCGTTTCCCAGCTCGTCCGTTCGCCAAGCGTCTATTACAGCGACAAAGTGGATAAAAACGGCAAGCGCGGCTACTCGGCGACAGTGATTCCAAACCGCGGCGCATGGCTTGAATACGAAACCGATGCGAAAGACGTCGTTTACGTTCGCATCGATCGCACCCGTAAACTGCCAGTTACGGTGCTTCTTCGTGCGCTCGGGTTCAGCTCCGACCAAGAAATCATCGATCTGCTTGGCGACAATGAATACTTGCGCAATACGCTTGAAAAGGATAATACCGACAGCACGGAAAAAGCGTTGATTGAAATTTACGAGCGTCTTCGCCCGGGCGAGCCGCCGACGCTTGAGAACGCGAAAAATTTACTGGCGTCGCGCTTTTTTGACCCGAAACGCTATGACTTGGCGAGCGTAGGGCGCTATAAAATCAACAAAAAACTTCATATTAAAAACCGTTTGTTCAATCAAAGGCTCGCCGAAACGATTACCGACCCGGAAACCGGAGAAGTCATCGCCGAAGCTGGAGCGATGATCGACCGGCGTATGCTCAACCGCCTGCTTCCTTATTTGGAAAAAGGTGTCGGCCTAAAGACGCACCGTCCGGCCGAAGGGGTGGTGGACGGGGACATTTCGGTGCAAACGATTAAAATTTATGCCCCGAATGACCCGGATGGCCAAAAAGTGATCAACGTCATTAGCAACGGCTTTATCGCCGAAGATGTCAAACATATTACACCGGCTGACATCATTGCGTCGATCAGCTATTTCTTCAACTTGCTCCACGGCGTCGGCGATACGGATGACATCGACCATTTAGGCAACCGCCGCCTTCGTTCGGTTGGTGAGCTGCTGCAAAACCAATTCCGCATCGGTCTGTCGCGCATGGAGCGCGTCGTACGCGAACGCATGTCGATCCAAGATACGAACACGATTACACCGCAGCAACTCATCAACATCCGTCCAGTGATCGCGGCGATCAAAGAGTTTTTCGGCAGCTCGCAGCTGTCACAGTTCATGGATCAAACGAACCCATTGGCCGAACTGACGCACAAGCGGCGTCTGTCCGCGCTTGGCCCTGGCGGATTGACCCGCGAGCGCGCAGGGTTTGAGGTGCGCGACGTTCATTATTCGCACTACGGACGGATGTGTCCGATCGAAACGCCGGAAGGTCCGAACATCGGACTGATCAACTCGCTGTCTACCTATGCCAAAGTGAACAAGTTCGGCTTTATTGAAACGCCATACCGGCGCGTCGATCCGGAAACGGGGCGGGTGACGGACCAAATCGATTATTTGACAGCCGATGAAGAGGACAATTATGTTGTAGCGCAGGCGAACGTACCGCTTGCGGAGGACGGCACATTCCTTGAAGAAAACGTTGTCGCCCGTTTCCGCGGCGAGAACATCGTCGTCAAGCGCGATCGCGTCGACTACATGGACGTTTCGCCGAAGCAAGTCGTCTCGGCAGCGACGGCGTGCATCCCGTTTTTGGAAAACGACGACTCGAACCGCGCGCTGATGGGGGCGAACATGCAACGGCAAGCCGTGCCGCTGTTGGAACCGGAAGCGCCGATCGTCGGCACGGGGATGGAGTACGTCTCGGCGAAAGACTCGGGTGCAGCGGTCATTTGCAAGCACCGCGGCATCGTCGAGCGTGTCGAAGCAAAGGAAATTTGGGTGCGTCGGCTGATTGAAGTGGATGGCAAAGAAGTCAAGGGTGATCTAGATAAATATCGGCTGCTGAAATTCGTTCGTTCGAACCAAGGCACGTGCTACAACCAACGTCCGATCGTGAAAAAAGGCGATATCGTTGAGAAGGGAGAAATTTTGGCCGACGGTCCGTCGATGGACAAGGGCGAATTGGCGCTCGGCCGCAATGTGCTTGTCGCCTTTATGACATGGGACGGTTACAACTACGAAGATGCGATCATTATGAGCGAACGGCTCGTCAAAGAAGATGTGTATACGTCAATTCATATTGAAGAGTACGAAGCCGAATCGCGCGATACGAAGCTTGGTCCGGAAGAAATTACGCGCGACATCCCGAACGTCGGGGAAGACGCGCTGAAAAACTTGGATGAACGAGGCATCGTCCGAATCGGCGCAGAAGTGAAAGACGGCGACTTGCTCGTCGGCAAAGTGACGCCAAAAGGAATGACCGAGTTGACAGCCGAAGAGCGGCTGTTGCATGCGATCTTCGGTGAAAAAGCGCGCGAAGTCCGCGATACGTCGTTGCGCGTCCCGCACGGCGGCGGCGGCATCGTCCTTGACGTAAAAGTATTCAACCGCGAAGATGGCGACGAGCTTCCACCAGGCGTCAATCAACTGGTGCGCGTCTATATTGTGCAAAAGCGGAAAATTTCCGAGGGCGACAAAATGGCAGGCCGCCACGGGAACAAAGGGGTGATTTCCCGCATTTTGCCGGAGGAAGATATGCCATTCTTGCCGGATGGCACGCCGATTGACATCATGCTCAATCCGCTTGGCGTTCCGTCGCGGATGAACATCGGGCAAGTATTCGAGCTGCACCTTGGCATGGCGGCGAAAAAGCTCGGTCTGCACATCGCTTCTCCGGTCTTTGACGGGGCGACAGAGGAAGACGTTTGGAACATCCTCGAAGAGGCAGGCCTAGCGCGCGATGCGAAAACCGTGCTGTATGACGGCCGGACAGGCGAGCCGTTTGACAACCGCGTTTCGGTTGGGATCATGTACATGATCAAGCTCGCCCATATGGTCGACGACAAGCTTCATGCTCGGTCGACTGGCCCGTACTCGCTTGTCACCCAGCAGCCTCTCGGCGGCAAGGCGCAATTTGGCGGCCAGCGTTTTGGCGAGATGGAAGTATGGGCGCTTGAGGCGTACGGGGCGGCATATACGCTGCAAGAAATTTTGACCGTCAAGTCCGACGATGTCGTCGGCCGCGTCAAAACGTACGAGGCGATCGTCAAAGGGGAAAACATTCCGGAACCGGGAGTGCCCGAATCGTTTAAAGTATTGATCAAAGAGTTGCAAAGCTTGGGTATGGATGTCACGATTTTGACGAGCGATGAACAAGAGGTGAACATGGAAAACTTTGACGATGACGATGACCATGCGCCGGATGCCATCATGGTCGACGTCAAACCGGCCGAACGAGAGGAAGCTGGTGAAGAGAAAGACGCGGTGACGAAAGAGTAAAACGGCCATAACGGCCAGGCGGGGAGCTGTTCCCCGCCATTGGCCGCTTGAGCGAACGGACGACAGCAAAACCGACGGATCAACAAAGGGAGGTATACCCCTTGCTAGATGTCAATAAGTTTGAGTACATGAAAATTGGGCTCGCTTCCCCGGAGAAAATTCGTTCTTGGTCGTATGGCGAAGTCAAAAAGCCGGAGACCATCAACTATCGGACGTTAAAGCCGGAAAAAGACGGCTTGTTTTGCGAGCGCATTTTCGGTCCAACGAAAGACTGGGAGTGCCATTGCGGCAAATATAAGCGTGTTCGCTACAAAGGCGTCGTCTGCGACCGCTGCGGCGTTGAAGTGACTCGCTCAAAAGTCCGCCGCGAACGGATGGGCCATATTGAGCTCGCCGCCCCAGTTTCGCACATTTGGTATTTCAAAGGGATCCCGAGCCGGATGGGGCTTGTCCTTGACATGTCGCCGCGGGCGCTTGAGGAAGTCATTTATTTTGCTTCCTATGTCGTCACCGACCCGGGCGATACGCCGCTTGAGAAAAAGCAGCTGTTGTCGGAAAAGGAATACCGCGCCTACCGGGAGAAGTACGGTCAATCGTTCCAAGCGTCGATGGGAGCGGAAGCGATCAAAAAGCTGCTCCAAGACATTGATTTGGATAAAGAAGTCAATGCGCTGAAAGAGGAGTTGAAAACAGCGCAAGGTCAGCGGCGCGCCCGCATCATTAAGCGGCTTGAAGTGCTTGAGGCGTTTCGCAGTTCAGGGAACGACCCGGCCTGGATGGTGCTTGATGTGCTGCCGGTCATTCCGCCAGAGTTGCGTCCGATGGTTCAGCTTGACGGCGGTCGGTTTGCAACATCGGATTTGAACGATTTGTACCGCCGCGTCATCAACCGCAACAATCGGCTGAAACGGCTCCTCGACCTTGGCGCGCCGAACATTATCGTCCAAAACGAGAAACGGATGCTGCAAGAGGCCGTTGACGCCTTGATTGACAACGGCCGCCGCGGACGTCCGGTGACGGGTCCCGGGAACCGTCCGTTAAAGTCGCTCTCTCATATGCTGAAAGGGAAGCAAGGTCGCTTCCGGCAAAACTTGCTCGGCAAGCGCGTTGACTATTCCGGCCGTTCCGTCATCGTCGTCGGCCCGAATTTGAAAATGTATCAATGCGGGCTGCCGAAAGAAATGGCGCTTGAGCTGTTTAAGCCGTTTGTCATGAAGGAGCTCGTTGAGCGGGGCTTGGCACACAACATTAAAAGTGCCAAACGGAAAATTGAGCGCGTTCATCCGGAAGTGTGGGATGTGCTTGAAGATGTCATTAAAGAACATCCGGTGCTGTTAAACCGCGCCCCGACGCTGCACCGTCTCGGCATTCAGGCGTTCGAGCCAACGCTTGTCGAAGGACGGGCGATCCGTCTTCATCCGCTTGTTTGCACGGCGTACAACGCGGACTTCGACGGCGACCAAATGGCGGTGCACGTACCGCTGTCGGCTGAGGCGCAAGCCGAAGCGCGCTTGTTGATGTTGGCGGCGCAAAACATTTTGAACCCGAAAGACGGCAAACCGGTCGTGACGCCGTCACAAGACATGGTGTTGGGCAACTACTACTTGACGATGGAGCGAGAAGGGGCCATCGGCGAAGGCATGGTGTTCAAAGACACCGATGAGGCGCTTCTTGCTTATCATAACGGTTACGTCCATCTCCATTCGCGCATCGCGATTCATGCCGGCTCGCTGAAAAACGAAACGTTTACCGAAGAGCAAAACAACAAACTGCTCTTAACGACCGTCGGAAAGCTCATTTTCAACGAAATTTTGCCGAATTCGTTCCCGTACATCAATGAGCCGACGACGGAAAACATTGAAGGACGGACGCCGGATAAGTACTTCCTTGACAAAGGGGTCAACGTGCGCGAAGAAATTCGCAAGCGCGAACTCGTGCCGCCATTTAAGAAAAAAGTGCTTGGGCAAATTATCGCCGAAGTGTTCAAACGGTTCAAAATCACTGAAACATCGAAGATGCTCGACCGCATGAAAGACCTCGGCTTCCAATATTCAACAAAGGCCGGCATCACGATCGGCGTGGCCGACATCGTCGTCCTGCCGGAAAAACAAGAAATTTTGGATGAAGCGCAAGCGAAAGTCGATACGGTTTTGAAGCAGTTCCGCCGCGGGTTGATTACCGACGAAGAACGGTACGAGCGCGTCATCTCCATCTGGAGTGCGGCGAAAGACAAAATTCAAGATCGGCTGATGAAATCGTTAGATAAGCGCAACCCGATCTTTATGATGAGCGATTCCGGAGCGCGCGGGAACGCGTCGAACTTTACGCAGCTTGCGGGGATGCGCGGTTTGATGGCCAACCCGGCTGGCCGGATCATCGAGCTGCCGATCAAGTCGTCGTTCCGTGAAGGCTTGACGGTATTGGAATACTTCATCTCGACGCACGGTGCGCGGAAAGGGTTGGCGGATACGGCGCTCAAAACGGCCGACTCGGGCTATCTCACGCGACGCCTCGTCGACGTGGCGCAAGACGTCATCGTCCGCGAGGAAGATTGCGGCACCGACCGCGGCATTTTGGCTCGGGCGTTGACGGACGGCACGGAAGTGGTCGTCAAGCTCGAAGAACGGCTTGTTGGCCGTTATGCGCATAAAACGGTGCGCCATCCGGAAACAGGGGAAGTGATCGTTCGCAAAGACGAGATGATCACCGAAGATATCGCCAATGAGATCATTAAAGCCGGCATTACGGAAGTATGGATTCGCTCCGTCTTTGCCTGCAACACGCGCCATGGCGTCTGCAAAAAATGCTACGGCCGCAACATGGCGACCGGCATGGACGTCGAAGTTGGCGAAGCCGTCGGCATCATCGCCGCTCAGTCGATCGGCGAACCGGGCACGCAGCTGACGATGCGGACGTTCCATACAGGCGGCGTCGCCGGCGACGATATCACTCAAGGGTTGCCGCGGGTGCAAGAGCTGTTTGAAGCGCGCAACCCGAAAGGGCAAGCGGTCATTTCGGAAATCGACGGCACGGTTATTTCGATTAATGAAACGCGCGACAACCAATATGAAATCGTCGTCCAAAGCGAGGTTGAAACGCGCACGTACGTAGCGCCGTACAACGCACGGCTGAAAGTCGAAGAGGGGCAGCGTGTTGAGCGGGGCCAAGAGCTGACAGAAGGCTCGGTTGACCCGAAACAGTTGTTGCGCGTGCGCGATATTACATCCGTCCAGGAGTACTTGCTCCGCGAAGTGCAAAAAGTGTATCGGATGCAAGGGGTGGAAATCAGCGATAAGCATATCGAGGTCATGGTGCGGCAAATGTTGCGCAAAGTGCGCGTCATCGATGCCGGCGACACCGATGTGCTGCCGGGCACACTGTTGGATGTCCACCAGTTCACGGATGTCAACGCCAAAGCTCTTCGCGAAGGGAAACGGCCGGCGACGGCCCGTCAGGTGCTGCTCGGCATCACGAAAGCGTCGCTTGAGACGGATTCGTTTTTATCAGCAGCTTCGTTCCAAGAAACGACGCGCGTCTTGACCGATGCAGCGATCAAAGGAAAACGCGATGAACTGCTTGGTTTAAAAGAAAACGTCATTATCGGCAAACTCGTCCCGGCTGGAACGGGTATGGCTCGCTACCGGAAAGTGAAGCCGGCCGTCAAAAAGGAAACGGCTGGCGACACGGTGTCGTCCAAATAACACGAACCGAGTGGCCGGCTAGGGTGCGCCTTGGCCGGCCATTATCTCATTTAAAATCCAGTTGACAATCGGCAAAGAAAATGGTAGTCTAATAAAGGTGTTCCAACAACCTGGTACTTTGGAGGATATGTTACATGTCTTATGAAAAAGTATTACAGGCTGGGAAAATCGTGATTGGAACCAAACAAACGATAAGGGCTTTAAAGGAAGGGAAAGCGGCGGAAGTGATCGTGGCGGAGGATGCCGACTTGCCGATCATCGAGAAAGTGACCGCCGCCGCCAATGAGGCCAACGTGCCGGTCATAAAAGTCGATTCGATGAAAAAACTCGGCAAGGCCTGCAAAATCCAAGTCGGCGCGGCCGCGGTGGCGATCCTTCGTTAACGCTTTGTCTTTCTCTTTAAAACCTTTATTTGCATAAATGATGAACCACCTGGATATGTGGGCTTAAACAATGCATGCGAAAGGAGGATCTTTTCATGCCTACAATCAACCAACTGGTCCGCAAAGGACGCGAGAAAAAAGTCGTTAAATCGAAATCCCCTGCGTTAAACAAAGGGTATAACAGCTTCAAAAAAGAACAAACGAACGTGTCGTCTCCGCAAAAACGCGGCGTTTGCACGCGTGTCGGCACGATGACGCCGAAAAAACCGAACTCGGCGTTGCGGAAATATGCCCGTGTCCGCCTGACAAACGGGATTGAGGTCACGGCGTACATCCCGGGCATCGGTCATAACTTGCAAGAACACAGCGTTGTGCTCATCCGCGGTGGACGTGTCAAAGACTTGCCAGGGGTGCGCTACCATATCATTCGTGGGGCGTTGGATGCCGCAGGTGTAGCAAACCGGATGCAAGGTCGTTCGAAATACGGCGCGAAAAAACCAAAAGCAGCGAAAAAATAATGAAATGAAGAGAATGTTTTCCTGAAGGGAGGAAACACTATGCCACGTAGAGGCCCTGTTGCTAAACGTGACGTATTGCCAGATCCGATTTACAACTCGAAGCTTGTCACCCGTTTGATCAATAAAATTATGATCGACGGTAAAAAATCGAAAGCGCAAAAAATTCTTTACACCGCGTTTGATATTATCCGTGAGCGCACGGGTAAAGATCCAATGGAAGTGTTTGAGCAAGCGTTGAAAAACGTCATGCCGGTGTTGGAAGTACGCGCCCGCCGCGTCGGTGGGGCGAACTACCAAGTTCCGGTTGAGGTTCGTCCGGACCGCCGCGTTTCTCTCGGTTTGCGTTGGCTCGTGCAATATGCACGTCTTCGCAATGAAAAAACGATGGAAGAGCGCTTGGCAAATGAAATTATGGACGCTGCCAACAACACGGGTGCAGCGGTGAAAAAACGCGAAGATACGCATAAAATGGCTGAAGCGAACCGCGCGTTTGCCCACTACCGCTGGTAAGGAGCGTCGCCTAAAGGAAATAGGTGAGAAGGCGCTGTGGCTGCCTATTCACCTATCTTCCTATATATTGCGGCCTTTTCGGTCGCGCATGGGACAACTTCAAAGACAAGGGGATTGCGCCATCGATGGCGGCGCCATCTACTTATATTTCATATTTGAAGGAAGGAGAAAATAACCACTATGGCAAGAGAGTTCTCCTTGGAAAAGACTCGCAACATAGGGATTATGGCGCACATTGACGCCGGGAAAACGACGACGACCGAACGGATCTTGTTCTATACTGGCCGCGTTCATAAAATCGGGGAAGTGCATGAAGGCGCGGCAACGATGGACTGGATGGAACAAGAACAAGAGCGCGGAATTACGATCACGTCGGCGGCGACGACGGCGCAATGGAAAGGCCATCGCATCAACATCATTGACACGCCGGGGCACGTCGACTTTACGGTCGAAGTTGAGCGTTCGCTGCGCGTATTGGACGGGGCCATCACGGTTTTAGATGCGCAATCAGGCGTGGAACCGCAAACGGAAACCGTTTGGCGCCAAGCGACGACATATGGCGTCCCGCGGATCGTGTTCGTCAACAAAATGGATAAAATCGGCGCCGATTTCTTGTATTCGGTGAAAACGCTCCATGACCGCCTGCAAGCGAACGCTCATCCGGTGCAACTGCCGATCGGCGCTGAGGATCAGTTCTCCGGCATTATTGACTTGGTCGAAATGTGCGCGTACCATTACCATGATGAGCTTGGCAAAAACATTGAGCGCATTGACATTCCGGAAGAATACCGCGATATGGCAGAAGAGTACCATAACAAGCTGATTGAGGCGGTCGCTGAGCTGGACGAAGAATTAATGATGAAGTATTTAGAAGGGGAAGAAATCTCGACGGAAGAGCTGAAGGCCGCAATCCGCAAGGCGACGATCAGCGTGGAATTCTTCCCGGTCTTCTGCGGCTCGGCATTCAAAAACAAAGGTGTTCAGCTGCTTCTTGACGGCGTTGTCGATTACTTGCCGTCTCCGGTAGACATCCCGGCGATTCGCGGTGTTGTTCCGGATACCGAAGAAGAAGTGACACGCGAAGCAAGCGACGACGCTCCGTTTGCCGCTTTGGCATTTAAAATCATGACTGACCCGTATGTCGGGAAATTGACGTTTATTCGCGTCTACTCTGGAACGCTTGATTCTGGTTCATATGTGATGAACACGACGAAAGGGAAGCGTGAACGGATCGGCCGCTTGTTGCAAATGCACGCGAACCACCGTCAAGAAATTTCGAAAGTCTATGCGGGTGATATTGCCGCAGCGGTAGGTTTAAAAGATACGACGACCGGTGATACTCTATGTGACGAGAAGCATCCTGTCATTTTAGAGTCGATGCAATTCCCAGAACCGGTCATTTCGGTGGCAATCGAGCCGAAGTCGAAAGCGGACCAAGACAAAATGAGCCAAGCGTTGCAAAAATTGCAAGAAGAAGACCCGACGTTCCGCGCTCACACCGACCCAGAAACGGGACAAACAATCATCTCCGGGATGGGCGAGCTGCATCTTGACATTATCGTCGACCGGATGCGCCGTGAATTCAAAGTCGAAGCGAACGTTGGGGCGCCGCAAGTTGCCTACCGCGAAACGTTCCGCAAATCGGCGCAAGTCGAAGGCAAATTCATCCGTCAATCTGGCGGCCGCGGTCAATACGGCCACGTTTGGATCGAATTCTCGCCGAACGAGCGCGGCAAAGGCTTCGAATTCGAGAACGCCATCGTCGGTGGGGTTGTTCCAAAAGAATACGTGCCGGCTGTCCAAGCTGGATTGGAAGAAGCGATGCAAAACGGCGTCTTAGCCGGCTATCCGGTTGTTGACATTAAAGCGAAACTGTTCGACGGATCGTACCACGATGTCGACTCGAGCGAAATGGCGTTCAAAATCGCTGCTTCCTTGGCATTGAAAAACGCGGCGACGAAGTGTGATCCGGTTCTTTTGGAACCGATCATGAAAGTGGAGGTCGTCATCCCTGAAGAGTACCTCGGTGATATCATGGGCGACATCACGTCTCGCCGCGGCCGCATCGAGGGGATGGAAGCGCGCGGCAACGCCCAAGTCGTCCGGGCGATGGTGCCGCTGGCCGAAATGTTCGGTTATGCGACATCGCTCCGTTCGAACACGCAAGGACGCGGAACGTTCTCGATGGTGTTTGATCACTATGAAGAAGTTCCGAAAAACATCGCCGATGAAATTATCAAAAAAAATAAAGGCGAATAATTGATTTCTCTTGCTAGTTTCGCTATAAATACTTATGTAAGTAAGACTTGGGAACATTTTGTTCCCAAGCATCCTATACTTACCTAACCATATAAATTTATATCTTACTTTTAAGGAGGATATCTCTCATGGCTAAAGCGAAATTTGAGCGCACGAAACCGCACGTCAACATTGGCACGATCGGCCACGTTGACCACGGGAAAACGACGTTGACAGCTGCGATCACGACGGTTTTGGCGAAACAAGGCAAAGCCGAAGCAAAAGCGTACGACCAAATCGACGCTGCTCCGGAAGAGCGTGAACGCGGGATTACGATCTCGACGGCGCACGTCGAGTATGAAACAGATGCTCGCCACTATGCGCACGTTGATTGCCCGGGCCACGCTGACTACGTCAAAAACATGATCACGGGTGCAGCGCAAATGGACGGCGCGATCCTTGTTGTATCGGCTGCTGACGGTCCGATGCCGCAAACGCGCGAACACATTCTTCTCTCCCGCCAAGTCGGTGTTCCGTACATCGTTGTATTCTTGAACAAATGCGACATGGTGGACGACGAAGAATTGCTTGAACTTGTTGAAATGGAAGTTCGCGATCTTCTCTCTGAATACGACTTCCCGGGCGATGAAGTGCCGGTCATCAAAGGTTCGGCATTAAAAGCGCTCGAAGGCGACCCGCAATGGGAAGAAAAAATCATTGAACTGATGAATGCCGTTGACGAATACATCCCGACGCCGCAGCGTGAAGTGGACAAACCGTTCATGATGCCAATCGAGGACGTCTTCTCGATCACGGGCCGCGGTACGGTTGCAACAGGCCGTGTTGAACGCGGTACGTTGAAAGTTGGCGACCCGGTTGAAATCATCGGTTTGTCGGATGAACCGAAAACGACGACAGTTACGGGTGTAGAAATGTTCCGCAAGCTTCTCGACCAAGCAGAAGCAGGAGACAACATCGGTGCGCTTCTCCGCGGCGTATCGCGCGATGAAGTCGAGCGCGGCCAAGTGTTGGCGAAACCTGGTTCGATCACACCGCATACGAAATTCAAAGCGCAAGTATACGTCCTGACGAAAGAAGAAGGCGGACGCCATACTCCGTTCTTCTCGAATTACCGTCCGCAATTCTACTTCCGTACGACGGACGTAACAGGCATCATCACGCTTCCGGAAGGCGTCGAAATGGTTATGCCTGGCGACAACGTTGAAATGACGGTGGAACTGATCGCTCCGATCGCGATCGAAGAAGGCACGAAATTCTCGATCCGCGAAGGCGGTCGTACGGTTGGCGCCGGCTCTGTATCGGAAATCATTGAATAATCGCGGCAAAAGCGAAGGCGTCCTGACTTGTTCAGGGCGCCTTCGTTTATTTTGGGCAGCTGATCACGCGAATGAAAGGGGAGAAGGATGGCGCTGAAGGGTCCATTCATTTGACGTCTAGGAGCCCGTGTTGAAAACGAGGTGGCGGCTATGTATAATGAAGAAGTGTGGGAAAAACAGAGAAATGGCTTGCAATCTCGCTTACATACGAGTATAATATCAAATGTTGGTCTTTGACTGCGATGAAGCGGAAGGTTGCTGACACACCCGGCCGCTTTGCCACGGCGGTGTGCAGGAAATTTCCGTGGAGAAGTCTATTTTTCAAAATAGGCGAAGAAGGAGGGAAACCAAATGGCAAAAGAAAAAATTCGCATTCGTTTAAAAGCTTACGATCATCGGATTTTAGATCAATCGGCGGAGAAAATTGTGGAAACCGCAAAACGTTCCGGGGCAAAAGTGTCGGGTCCGATCCCGCTGCCGACGGAAAGAACGGTGTATACGATTTTGCGTGCCGTTCATAAGTACAAAGACTCCCGTGAACAATTCGAAATGCGGACGCATAAGCGTTTGATCGACATCATCAACCCGACTCCGCAAACGGTTGATTCGTTAATGCGTCTCGATTTGCCGTCGGGCGTTGACATTGAAATTAAACTTTAATCGATTAGGAGGTGTGACACATGACGAAAGGAATCTTAGGAAGAAAGATCGGTATGACGCAAATATTTGCGGAAAATGGCGATTTGATTCCGGTAACCGTCATTCATGCGACGCCAAACGTCGTCCTGCAAAAGAAAACGATCGAAAATGACGGTTACGAAGCGATCCAATTAGGTTTTGAAGATATTAGCGAAAAACGCGCCAATAAACCGCAAATTGGCCATGCTGCCAAAGCTAACACGGCACCTAAGCGCTTCATTCGCGAAATCCGCGGCGCCAACATTGATGAATATGAAGTTGGCCAAGAAGTGAAAGTGGATATTTTCAGTGAAGGCGAAATCGTTGATGTTACGGGCATCTCGAAAGGGAAAGGGTTCCAAGGGGCGATCAAACGCCACGGTCAATCGCGCGGGCCAATGGCTCACGGTTCCCGTTACCATCGCCGTCCGGGTTCGATGGGGTCCATCGCACCAAACCGTGTTTTCAAAACGAAAAACTTGCCGGGCCGCATGGGTGGCGAGCGTGTGACGATCCAAAACTTGAAAATCGTCAAAGTCGATCCGGAGCGCAACTTGTTGCTCATTAAAGGCAATGTGCCGGGTCCGAGAAAAGGTTTAGTCATCGTCAAAAGCGCCGTGAAAGCGGCCAAGAAGGCGAAATAACATCCGGCCAAGAAAGGAGGAACTACGTAATGCCAAAAGTAGCATTATACAACCAAAACGGTCAGACGGTCGGTGAAATCGAGTTGAACGACGCCGTTTTTGGGATTGAACCGAATAAGCATGTGTTGTTCGAAGCAGTGATTATGCAACGCGCCTCGATGCGTCAAGGAACGCATAAAACGAAAAACCGCGCTGAAGTGAGCGGCGGCGGCCGCAAACCATGGCGCCAAAAAGGGACGGGACGCGCCCGTCAAGGCTCGATTCGCGCTCCGCAATGGCGCGGCGGCGGTACGGTCTTTGGTCCAGTTCCGCGCAGCTACAGCTACAAACTTCCGAAAAAAGTTCGCCGTTTGGCGATCAAATCGGCATTGTCTTCGAAAGTGCTCGAAAACGACATCGTTGTATTGGATCAATTGTCGCTTGAAGCACCGAAAACGAAAGAAATGGTAAAAATCTTGAACAACCTCTCGGTGGACCGGAAGGCGCTCATCGTCACCGACGAGTTGAATGAGAACGTATATCTGTCCGCACGCAACATCCCGGGTGTGAAAGTCGTTGCTGCTAACGGCATCAATGTGCTCGATGTGCTCAACCATGACAAACTCGTCATTACGAAGGCGGCCGTGGAGAAAGTAGAGGAGGTGCTTGCATAATGAAAGACCCTCGCGACATTATTAAGCGCCCCATCATCACGGAAAATACAATGAACCTGATCGGGCAAAAAAAATACACGTTTGAGGTCGACGTCAAAGCAAACAAGACAGAAGTGAAAGACGCCGTTGAGAAAATTTTTGGCGTGAAAGTAGCCAAAGTGAACATCATGAACTATAAAGGGAAATTTAAGCGCGTCGGCCGCTACAGCGGCTATACGAACCGCCGCCGCAAAGCGATCGTCACGTTGACGCCGGACAGCAAAGAGATCGAACTGTTTGAAGTGTAACATAAACGATGAAGGAGGGACATTCCGATGGCGATCAAAAAGTATAAACCGACATCGAACGGCCGTCGCGGCATGACGGTGCTGGATTTCTCGGAAATTACGACGGATCAGCCGGAAAAATCGCTGCTTGCTCCGTTAAAGAAAAAGGCTGGCCGCAACAATCAAGGAAAAATTACGGTGCGCCATCAAGGCGGTGGCCATAAACGCCAATATCGGATTATCGACTTTAAGCGCGACAAAGACGGAATTCCAGGACGTGTTGCTACGATTGAATACGATCCGAACCGTTCGGCCAACATCGCACTCATCAACTATGCAGACGGTGAAAAACGCTACATTATCGCGCCGAAAAACTTGAAAGTCGGCATGGAGATCATGTCCGGTCCGGATGCAGACATTAAAATCGGCAATGCGCTTCCGCTTGAGAACATCCCGGTTGGTACGCTCGTCCACAACATCGAGCTGAAACCAGGTCGCGGCGGGCAATTGGTGCGCGCAGCCGGCACTTCAGCGCAAGTGCTTGGGAAAGAAGGCAAATATGTCATCGTTCGACTCGCTTCCGGCGAAGTGCGCATGATTTTAGGCAAATGCCGCGCTACGGTCGGCGAAGTGGGCAATGAGCAGCATGAACTTGTCAACATCGGGAAAGCCGGACGTGCTCGCTGGCTTGGCATTCGTCCGACTGTTCGCGGTTCGGTTATGAACCCGGTTGACCATCCGCACGGCGGTGGTGAAGGAAAAGCGCCAATTGGACGCAAGTCGCCGATGACGCCATGGGGCAAACCGACGCTTGGGTACAAAACACGCAAAAAGAAAAACAAATCGGATAAATTCATCATCCGTCGCCGCAAGAAATAATGAACGAGCGCAATTCAGAAGGGAGGTTCACTTATGGGTCGCAGCTTGAAAAAAGGTCCGTTTTGCGATGAGCATTTGATGAAAAAAATCGAAAAACTGAATGCAACTGGACAAAAACAAGTGATCAAAACGTGGTCTCGCCGTTCGACGATCTTCCCACAGTTTGTCGGGCATACGATCGCGGTGTACGATGGCCGCAAACACGTACCGGTCTACATCACGGAAGACATGGTCGGGCACAAACTCGGCGAATTTGCGCCGACGCGCACGTTCCGCGGCCATGCCGGCGATGACAAGAAAACAAAACGGTAATGAGAGGAGGTTCTAGATATGCAAGCTAAAGCAGTTGCGAGAACCGTTCGCATCGCTCCTCGCAAAGCGCGCTTAGTCATTGACTTGATTCGCGGCAAAGAAGTGGGCGAAGCGTTCGCCATTTTGCGCCATACGCCAAAAGCGGCTTCTCCGATCATCGAAAAAGTATTGAAATCGGCGGTGGCCAACGCTGAACACAACTATGACATGGACGTCAACAACTTGGTCATCACGCAAGCGTACGTCGACGAAGGCCCGACGTTGAAACGTTTCCGTCCGCGCGCCATGGGACGGGCAAGCGCCATTAACAAACGCACAAGCCATATTACGATCGTCGTTTCAGAAAAGAAGGAGGGATAATCCGTGGGTCAAAAGGTCAACCCGATCGGTCTGCGCATCGGCATCATTCGTGACTGGGAATCAAGATGGTATGCGGAAAAAGACTATGCAGATCTGTTGCACGAAGACTTGAAAATCCGTGAATACATTAGCAAACGCCTGCAAGACGCGGCCGTCTCCCGCGTGGAGATTGAACGGGCAGCCAACCGCGTCAACGTCACGATCCATACGGCCAAACCGGGCATGGTCATCGGGAAAGGCGGTTCGGAAGTGGAAGCGCTCCGTAAAGCGCTCGCGCAATTAACCGGTAAACGCGTCCATATCAACATTGTCGAAATCAAAAAACCGGACTTGGATGCACGTCTTGTTGCTGAAAATATCGCTCGTCAGCTGGAAAACCGCGTATCGTTCCGCCGAGCGCAAAAACAAGCGATTCAACGTGCAATGCGCGCTGGGGCGAAAGGGATCAAAACAATGGTATCCGGCCGTTTAGGCGGGGCTGACATCGCTCGTTCGGAGCATTACAGCGAAGGGACGGTTCCACTCCATACGTTGCGCGCTGACATCGACTATGGAACGGCAGAAGCCGATACGACGTACGGAAAAATTGGCGTGAAAGTATGGATTTATCGTGGAGAAGTCCTTCCGACCAAGAAAAAAGCTGAGGAAGGAGGAAAATAATCATGTTAATGCCAAAACGCGTCAAATATCGCCGTGAACATCGCGGACGGATGAAAGGCCGGGCGAAAGGCGGCACGGAAGTTCATTTCGGTGAATTTGGATTGCAAGCATTAGAATCAGCTTGGATTACGAACCGGCAAATCGAAGCAGCCCGTCGGGCGATGACCCGTTACATGAGACGGGGCGGGAAAGTATGGATCCGCATTTTCCCTTCCAAACCGTATACGGCAAAACCGCTTGAAGTGCGGATGGGTTCTGGTAAAGGGGCGCCGGAAGGCTGGGTCGCCGTTGTCAAACCGGGCAAAGTGATGTTTGAAGTGGGCGGTGTTTCTGAGGAAGTGGCACGTGAAGCATTGCGTCTCGCTTCTCACAAACTTCCGATCAAATGCAAATTTGTAAAACGTGAAGAAACTGGTGGTGAAGCGTAATGAAAGCGAAAGAAATCCGTGAGTTGACCACTGCCGAGATCGAACAAAAAATTAAAGCATTGAAGGAAGAGTTGTTCAATCTACGATTCCAACTGGCCACAGGCCAATTGGAAAACACGGCGCGCATCCGCCAGGTGCGCAAAGACATCGCCCGTATGAAAACGATCATTCGCGAACGTGAGCTCGCTGCCAATAAATAATGTGTTTGAGAGGAGGTTTGTGAAATGAGCCAACGCAATCAACGCAAAGTGTACGTTGGACGGGTTGTATCGGATAAAATGGACAAAACGATCACCGTGTTGGTCGAAACGTACAAAAAACATCCGCTGTACGGTAAACGCGTGAAATATTCGAAAAAATATAAAGCACATGATGAACATAACGAAGCGAAAGTCGGCGACATCGTGAAAATCATGGAGACTCGCCCGCTGTCGGCCACAAAACGCTTCCGTTTGGTGGAAATCGTTGAAAAGGCTGTTGTTCTCTAATGGTTCTTCGCTTAGTTCGGAGAGATAATTCCGAAAGGAGGTTTCGTCGATGATTCAACAAGAATCTCGCTTGAAAGTAGCTGATAACTCTGGTGCGCGCGAAGTGCTTGTCATTAAAGTGCTCGGAGGCTCGGGTCGCCGCTATGCGAACATCGGCGATGTCGTTGTGGCGACGGTCAAAGATGCGACACCAGGTGGCGTTGTTAAAAAAGGTCAAGTCGTGAAAGCCGTTGTTGTTCGTACGAAACGCGGGGTGCGCCGTCCGGACGGTTCATACATCCGTTTTGACGAAAACGCCTGCGTCATCATCCGCGATGACAAAAGCCCGCGCGGTACGCGGATTTTCGGACCGGTTGCCCGTGAACTGCGCGATAAAGACTTCATGAAAATCATTTCTTTAGCTCCGGAAGTTATTTAATGGAACGGAACAGCGTTTCAAGGAGGTGCGAATGCGATGCATGTAAAAAAAGGCGATAAAGTGCAAGTAATCTCCGGCAAAGACAAAGGCAAGCAAGGCGTCATTCTGGCGGCGTTTCCGAAGAAAAAACGCGTCATCGTCGAAGGCGTCAATATTGTGAAAAAGCATGCGAAACCGTCGCAAGCCAACCCGCAAGGCGGCATCATTGAGAAGGAAGCGCCGATTCACGTTTCGAAAGTCATGCCGCTCGACCCGAAAACGGGTGAGCCGACGCGCATCGGCTACAAAATTGTCGATGGCAAAAAAGTGCGCTATGCGAAAAAATCCGGTGAGATTCTGGATAAATAACCGTGACGCAGGAAGGGAGGTACTTTTATGAACCGCCTGAAAGAGAAGTATTTAAATGAAGTCGTACCTGCTCTCATGAGCAAGTTCAACTATAAATCGATCATGCAAGTGCCAAAAATCGAAAAAATCGTCATCAACATGGGTGTCGGCGATGCGGTGCAAAACCCGAAAGCATTAGACAGCGCCGTTGAAGAGCTGACGCTGATCGCCGGCCAGCGTCCGGTGGTAACGCGTGCGAAAAAATCGATCGCCGGCTTCCGTCTTCGCCAAGGGATGCCGATCGGTGCGAAAGTCACACTGCGCGGCGAACGGATGTATGAGTTTCTCGATAAGTTGATTTCGGTCTCGCTTCCGCGCGTGCGCGACTTCCGCGGCGTATCGAAAAAGTCGTTTGACGGCCGCGGCAACTATACGCTCGGCATTAAAGAACAGCTCATTTTCCCAGAGATCGATTACGATAAAGTGAACAAAGTGCGCGGCATGGACATCGTGATCGTCACAACGGCCAACACGGATGAAGAAGCTCGTGAACTGCTGGCGTTGCTCGGCATGCCATTCCAAAAATAATGATCCCATAACGCAAGGGAGGCGAAATCGTGGCTAAAAAATCGATGATCGCGAAACAAAAACGGACGCCGAAGTTTAAAGTGAGAGCGTACACCCGCTGCGAGCGCTGCGGCCGTCCGCACTCGGTCTATCGCAAATTCAAATTGTGCCGTATTTGTTTCCGTGAGCTCGCATACAAAGGCCAACTTCCAGGCATCAAAAAAGCCAGCTGGTAATCAACCCATTGATTGGGAAGGAGGTAAAACATAATGGTGATGACAGATCCAATTGCTGATATGCTGACTCGCATCCGCAATGCGAATATGGTGCGTCACGAAAAACTCGAGGTCCCGGCTTCGAAAATCAAACGGGAAATCGCGGAAATTTTAAAGCGCGAAGGGTTTATTCGTGATTATGAATATATCGAAGACAACAAACAAGGCATTCTCCGCATCTTCTTGAAATACGGTCCGAACAACGAACGTGTCATTACCGGGCTGAAACGCATCAGCAAACCGGGGCTGCGCGTTTACGTCAAAGCCCATGAAGTGCCGCGCGTTTTGAACGGCTTAGGAATCGCCATTCTTTCGACATCGCAAGGCATCTTAACAGACAAAGAAGCACGGCAAAAAGGCACGGGCGGCGAAGTAATCGCCTACGTTTGGTAATTTATCTGCTCAAGAATGGAGGTGTTTTTGACATGTCACGTGTCGGCAAAAAACCAATTGAAATTCCTGCCGGTGTCACCGTTACGGTCAACGGCAACACGGTTACGGTCAAAGGGCCGAAAGGAGAACTGACCCGCACGTTCCATCCAGATATGACGATCACCGTTGAGGGCAATGTGATCACTGTTACGCGTCCAAGCGATGAAAAACATCATCGTGCGCTCCATGGCACGACGCGCAGCTTACTCGCCAACATGGTCGAAGGCGTTTCGAAAGGTTATGAAAAAGCGCTCGAACTCGTTGGTGTCGGGTACCGGGCGTCGAAACAAGGGAAAAAGCTCGTATTGAGCGTCGGTTATTCTCATCCGGTCGAAATTGAGCCGGAAGAAGGACTTGAAATTGAAGTGCCGTCCCAAACGAAAATCATCGTCAAAGGGGCAGACAAACAGCGCGTCGGTGAATTGGCTGCCAACATTCGCGCGGTTCGTCCGCCAGAGCCGTATAAAGGCAAAGGCATTCGCTACGAAGGCGAACTGGTGCGCTTGAAAGAAGGCAAAACAGGTAAATAACGCGGCATAGCGAAGCGAAAGGAGTGACATTCGATGATCACGAAAGTGGACCGAAACGCGGTTCGGAAAAAAAGACACGCGCGCATCCGCAAAAAAATCTTCGGCACGGCTGAACGTCCGCGGTTGAGCGTGTTCCGTTCAAATAAACATATTTATGCACAAATTATTGATGATACAAAATCGTCGACGATCGTCAGCGCCTCGACGCTAGATAAAGAGTTTGGTTTAGATTCGACGAACAACATTGAGGCAGCGAAAAAGGTCGGCGAACTTGTCGCCAAACGGGCGTTGGAAAAAGGCATTAAAAAAGTTGTATTCGACCGTGGCGGGTATTTGTATCATGGACGGGTGAAAGCATTGGCAGACGCCGCCCGCGAAGCCGGCTTGGAATTCTAATTACAAAGGAGGGACAACGATGCGTCGTATCGATCCAAACAAACTTGAATTGGAAGAACGTGTAGTCGCGGTCAACCGTGTAGCAAAAGTCGTGAAAGGCGGACGCCGCCTGCGCTTTTCAGCTCTCGTCGTCGTCGGTGATAAAAACGGCCATGTCGGCTTTGGCACCGGAAAAGCGCAAGAGGTTCCGGAAGCGATCCGCAAAGCCATTGAAGATGCGAAGAAAAACTTGATTGAGGTGCCGATCGTCGGCACAACGATTCCACATGAAGTCATCGGCCATTTCGGTGCCGGGGAAATCATTTTGAAACCTGCTTCCGAAGGTACCGGGGTCATCGCTGGGGGGCCGGCGCGTGCTGTATTAGAGCTGGCGGGCATCAGCGACATTTTGTCGAAATCGATCGGATCAAACACGCCGATCAACATGGTGCGTGCAACGTTTGATGGGCTGAAACAATTAAAACGCGCCGAAGACGTTGCGAGATTGCGCGGTAAAACAGTCGAGGAACTGTTAGGATAAGGAGGGAACGATCATGGCAAAAAAACTGGCGATTACCCTCACGCGCAGCGTGATTGGCCGTCCGGAAGACCAACGCGTTACCGTCAGAACGCTCGGCTTGCGAAAAATGCATCAAACGGTCATCCATAACGACAATCCTGCCATCCGCGGGATGATCAACAAAGTGGCCCACCTTGTCAACGTGAAAGAAATCGAGGAATAATCATAAGGAGGTGCTTCGCCATGAAACTTCATGAACTGAAACCAGCACCGGGATCCCGGAAGAAAGCGGTCCGCGTCGGGCGCGGGATCGGATCGGGCAACGGCAAAACGTCCGGACGTGGTCAAAAAGGTCAAAATGCCCGCTCGGGTGGAGGAGTTCGTCTTGGGTTCGAAGGCGGCCAAACTCCGCTGTTCCGCCGCTTGCCGAAACGCGGATTTACGAACATCAACCGCAAAGAGTATGCTGTTGTGAATTTGGAAAAACTGAATCGTTTTGAAGACGGAACGGAAGTGACACCGGAATTGCTTCTTGAGACGGGTGTCATCAGCAAACTGAAATCGGGTGTGAAAATTTTAGGTAAAGGCCAAATCGAGAGAAAACTCACGGTCAAAGCGCATAAGTTCTCGGCATCGGCAAAAGAGGCTATTGAGGCGGCTGGCGGTAAAACTGAGGTGATTTAATGTTTCGGACAATCTCCAACTTTATGCGCGTCAGCGATATTCGCAACAAAATCATTTTCACTCTTCTTATGCTCATCGTGTTCCGCATCGGGACGTTCATCCCTGTTCCGGGCGTGAACGCGGATGTATTAAAACTGCAAGATGAATTGAATGCATTCGGCGTCCTGAACATTTTCGGCGGCGGGGCGCTGCGAAACTTCTCAATTTTTGCCATGGGGGTTATGCCCTATATCACGGCATCGATTATCGTCCAGCTGTTGCAAATGGACGTTGTTCCAAAATTTACGGAGTGGTCGAAACAAGGCGAGGTTGGCCGGCGTAAATTAGCTCAGTTTACCCGCTATTTCACAGTCGTGCTCGGGTTTATTCAGGCCATCGGCATGTCGTACGGCTTTAACAACTTGGCTGGCGGGATGCTCATTCGAAATCCGGGCATCGGCACGTATTTGCTGATCGCGGTTGTCTTGACCGCTGGCACAGCCTTTTTAATGTGGCTCGGCGAACAGATCACCGCGAAAGGCGTGGGCAATGGTATTTCGATCATTATTTTCGCCGGGATTGTCTCAGGCATTCCGACGGTTTTGAACCAAATTTACGCCCAACAGTTTGAAAATGTCGGGGAAGATGTGTTTTTGCGCATCGTCCGGCTTCTGCTTGTGGCGCTGGCGGTCGTTGCCGTCATTGTCGGCGTCATTTACATCCAGCAGGCGTTCCGGAAAATTCCGATTCAATACGCGAAGCGGTTGGAAGGCCGAACCCCGGTCGGTGGCCACTCGACCCATTTGCCGCTCAAAGTGAATCCAGCGGGAGTCATTCCGGTCATTTTCGCTGTATCGTTTTTAATTGCACCACCGACAATTGCATCATTTTTTGGCACGAATGATGTAACATTGTGGATTCGCCGAACGTTTGATTATACGCACCCAGTTGGGATGATCATTTACGTTGTGCTCATTATCGCATTTACGTACTTTTATGCGTTTGTTCAAGTCAATCCGGAGCAGATGGCGGACAACTTGAAAAAACAAGGCGGCTATATCCCGGGGATTCGTCCAGGGAAAAACACACAAGAGTACGTAACGAGAATTTTATACCGGCTGACGTTGGTCGGAGCGATCTTTTTGGCAGTCATCGCCGTGTTGCCGGTGTTCTTTGTGAACTTTGCGAACTTGCCGCCTTCTGCACGAATCGGCGGAACGAGCTTGCTCATCGTCGTCGGCGTGGCGCTGGAGACGATGAAACAGCTTGAGAGCCAGCTGGTGAAACGCCATTACCGCGGATTCATCAAGTAAAGAAGGCAAGAGCGGGATCGTCCCTTGCCGATAGGGGGAGTTAGGATGAATTTAGTGCTGATGGGGCTGCCGGGCGCCGGCAAAGGCACGCAAGCCGAGAAAATTGTCGAGGCTTATGGAATTCCTCATATTTCAACGGGAGACATGTTCCGAGCGGCGATCAAAGAGGGGACGCCGTTAGGGTTGCAGGCAAAGCAGTATATGGACCGCGGCGATCTTGTGCCGGATGAGGTGACGATCGGCATCGTCCGCGAACGACTGAGCAAAGAGGATTGCCAAAATGGTTTTTTGCTCGATGGATTCCCGCGCACGGTCGCCCAAGCAGAAGCGCTTGAAACGATGCTGGCGGAAATCCAGCGCAAGCTTGACTATGTCATCCATATCGATGTCCGCCAAGAGGTCCTAATGGAGCGTCTGACCGGCAGACGCATTTGCCGCAACTGCGGAGCAACGTACCATCTGGTCTTTCATCCACCGGCAAAACCGGGCGTATGCGACAAATGTGGTGGCGATCTGTACCAGCGCCCTGATGATAATGAAGCAACGGTGGCCAATCGGCTTGAGGTGAATAAGAAACAAATGAAGCCGCTCCTCGACTTTTACGAGCAAAAAGGCTATTTGCGTCACATTAACGGCGAACAGGAAATGGAAAAGGTGTTTGCTGATATTCGTGAATTGCTCGGGGGACTTGCTCGATGATTCGTTGCAAAACCGCGCAGGAAATTGCTTTGATGCGCGAGGCGGGAAAAATCGTTTCCCTTACATTAAAAGAAGTGCAAAAGCACATTCGTCCCGGGATCACGACAAAGGAACTGGACGCCATCGCGGAGGAAGTGATTCGTTCCCATGGCGCCATTCCGTCGTTTAAAGGGTATCATGGGTTTCCCGGAAGCATTTGCGCTTCGGTGAATGAAGAGCTGGTGCACGGGATTCCCGGCGGCCGTGTATTGCAGGAAGGCGATATTATTACGATCGATGTTGGCGCGCAGTATGAAGGCTATCATGCCGACTCGGCTTGGACGTATCCAGTTGGGGACATCGACGCCGAGACGAAACGGTTGCTTGATGTGACAAAGCAATCGCTGTATGTCGGGCTTGCTGAGGCAAAGCCGGGTGCTCGTTTAACAAACATCTCCCATGCGATTCAAACGTATGTCGAAGCGCATCACTTTTCCGTTGTTCGCGAGTATGTCGGGCATGGAATTGGTCAACACTTACATGAAGACCCACAAATCCCACATTATGGACCACCGAACAAAGGTCCGATTTTGCGGCCAGGGATGGCGCTGTGCATCGAACCGATGGTCAATGCCGGCAGCCGTTACGTGAAAACGTTGGCCGATGATTGGACTGTCGTCACGGCTGATGGAAAACGGTGCGCCCATTTTGAACATACGATTGTCATTACAGAAGATGGATATGAAATTTTGACGCATTGTGGAAAGGAGCCCCCTACTTTATAAGTAGGAAAGGGGCGAACGTCTTCTCGAGCATCATGGACATCACGTTCGGTTTTGCGTAACACAATGTTACTCATTCGAAGGAGGGAGAGCCGCTCGATGGCGAAAGATGATGTAATTGAAGTGGAAGGCACCGTCGTCGAAACATTGCCAAATGCGATGTTTCGTGTAGAATTAGAAAATGGGCACACGGTGTTGGCTCATGTATCGGGCAAAATCCGCATGCATTTTATTCGCATTTTGCCTGGCGATCGGGTGACGGTGGAGCTGTCGCCGTATGATTTGACGCGTGGGCGGATCACGTATCGATATAAATAAAGGAATGCACTCCGTTCAATAGGGAGGTAAACAATATGAAAGTAAGACCATCTGTCAAACCGATTTGCGAAAAATGCAAAGTTATTCGCAGACGCGGCAAAGTCATGATCATTTGCGAAAATCCGAAACATAAACAACGCCAAGGGTAATTTCCAAGGAGGTGTATCATATGGCACGCATTGCAGGTGTCGATATTCCGCGTGATAAACGGGTAGTCATTTCGTTAACATACATTTATGGGATCGGCAAACCGACAGCACAAAAAATCTTAAAAGAAGCTGGCGTATCGGAAGACACGCGCGTTCGCGACTTAACGGAAGAGGAGCTTAGCCGCATTCGTGAAATCGTCGGCCGCTTGAAAGTGGAAGGCGATTTGCGCCGTGAAGTATCGTTGAACATTAAACGCTTGATGGAGATCGGTTGCTATCGTGGTCTTCGCCATCGCCGTGGGTTGCCGGTTCGCGGCCAAAACACGAAAAACAATGCCCGCACGCGCAAAGGTCCGCGCCGTACGGTAGCAAACAAGAAAAAATAATCACGCAAGGGAGGTCATTTGACGAATGGCACGTAGAACAAACACTCGCAAACGCCGGGTAAGAAAAAATATTGATACAGGCATCGCCCATATTCGTTCCACGTTCAACAACACGATCGTGACAATTACGGACGTTCATGGCAACGCCATTGCTTGGGCGAGCGCTGGTTCGCTGGGGTTCAAAGGTTCGCGCAAATCAACGCCGTTTGCGGCGCAAATGGCGGCTGAAGCAGCAGCGAAAGCGTCGATGGAACATGGCATGAAAACGGTCGAAGTGAACGTCAAAGGTCCAGGGGCTGGCCGCGAGGCAGCGATCCGTGCCCTGCAAGCCGCCGGATTGGAAATTACAGCGATCAAAGACGTCACTCCAATCCCGCACAATGGATGCCGTCCGCCAAAACGTCGCCGCGTGTAACGCCCCTGTATAGAATTTGCGCCGTTGTCAATAATGGGATATGATAAAGACCATGGCAGGCAAGCGTAAAGAGAGATTCATGGGGGAATGTTGGTAGGCGTGTACTGTTTGATCGGGGTCTCGACGTTTTGAAGGAGGGTATAATAATCGATGATTGAAATTGAAAAGCCGAAAATTGAAACGGTCGAACTGAGCGAAGATGCCAAATACGGCAAATTCGTCGTCGAGCCGCTTGAGCGTGGATATGGTACAACTTTAGGGAACTCCTTGCGTCGTATCCTATTGTCTTCACTCCCTGGTGCAGCTGTAACATCGGTGCAAATCGACGGCGTCTTGCATGAGTTTTCAACGATTGACGGCGTTGTTGAAGATGTGACAGCTATCATTTTGAATATCAAAAAATTAGCGCTGAAGATTTATTCAGACGAAGAGAAAACGTTAGAGATTGATGTGCAGGGTGAAGGAGTTGTCACGGCTGCTGATATCACTCACGACAGTGATGTAGAAATTTTAAACCCGGACCTTCATATCGCGACGCTGGCGGAAGGCGGCCGCCTGCGTATGCGCATGACCGCCAAGCGGGGGCGCGGATATGTTCCTGCTGAGGCAAATAAGCGCGAAGACCAGCCCATCGGCGTCATTCCGATCGATTCCATTTATACGCCGGTTTCCCGAGTTTCTTATCAAGTCGAGAATACAAGGGTCGGCCAAGTGACGGACTATGACAAACTGACCATTGATGTGTGGACGGATGGAAGCATCGGGCCGAAAGAGGCCATTTCTCTTGGAGCAAAAATTTTAACGGAGCACCTGAACATTTTTGTCGGCTTGACGGATGAGGCGCAAAATGCGGAGATCATGGTCGAGAAAGAGGACGACCAAAAAGAAAAAGTGCTTGAAATGACGATTGAGGAACTCGATCTTTCGGTTCGTTCCTACAATTGCTTGAAGCGGGCCGGCATCAACACCGTTCAAGAGCTGACGCAAAAAACGGAAGAAGATATGATGAAGGTGCGCAACCTCGGCCGCAAGTCACTTGAGGAAGTGAAAGCGAAACTGGCTGAGCTCGGCCTCAGTCTGCGCAAAGATGACTAAGAGCCGGCCTCCGCCGGCAAGCCGGAAACGGGCTTTCACCATATCGCTTTGATGATGACCACCATGAGGAACACATCACTTTAAAAGGGAGGGACATTTGATGTCGTACAGAAAATTAGGACGCACGACTTCGCAACGAAAAGCACTGCTTCGTGACTTGGCAACAGACTTAATCATCAACGAACGCATTGAAACGACGGAAGCGCGGGCGAAAGAATTGCGCTCGATCATGGAAAAAATGATTACGCTCGGCAAACGCGGCGATCTGCATGCCCGCCGCCAAGCAGCGGCATTTATCCGCAAGGAGGTCGCCAACAGCGAAACCGGTCAAGATGCGTTGCAAAAGCTGTTCAGCGACATTGCGCCGCGCTACCAAGATCGCCAAGGCGGCTATACGCGCATTATGAAACTTGGTCCTCGCCGCGGCGACGGGGCGCCGATGGTCATTATTGAACTCGTGTAACGGTTTCATTTCAACAAGGGCGAGACAGTTTCGTTTGAACTGGGTCTATGCCCTTTTTTTGTTTACCATCATTTAGCAGGCTGCGTTTGCAACGCGGCGAAGCAAGGGGAAACGATCATGATCGAACCAATCTTGTCAATCGAGGGAGTGTCCTTTCGCTATCCAAATCAATTCGACTATGCGGTGCAAAATGTCAGCTTCAGGGCGGAGCGCGGGGAATGGTTAGCGATCGTCGGCCATAACGGATCTGGCAAGTCGACGATCGCGCGAATGCTCATTGGCTTGCTTTGGCCGGAGCGGGGCGTCATTCGTCTGTTTGGACGTCCGTTGGATGATTCGACCGTATGGGAGGTGCGGCGCCGCGTCGGGATGGTGTTTCAAAATCCGGACAACCAGTTTGTCGGCGCGACCGTTGAAGACGACATCGCTTTTGCCCTTGAAAACAACGGCATTCCGCGTGCAGAAATGATCGAGCGCATCCGCGACGCCGTCCGCGAAGTCCATATGGAATCGTTTCTCCGTCATGAGCCGCACCGGTTGTCCGGTGGACAAAAGCAGCGCGTCGCCATCGCTGGCATTTTGGCGCTCCGCCCTGATATCATCATTTTGGACGAGGCGACATCGATGCTTGACCCGCGGGGAAGGGAAGAAGTGCTAGAGACCGTGCGCCGGTTAAACCGCCGGCAGCGCATTACGGTGTTGTCGATCACCCATGATTTAGAGGAAGCAGCGAAGGCGGATCGCATCATCGTCATGAACAAAGGTCAGGTTATGGCAGAAGGGACGCCGGAGCAAATCTTTCAGCTCGGAGGCAAGCTTGAACGCATCGGTCTTGATTTGCCATTTGCCGTGAAAATGAGCAGCCGTCTGCGGGAACAAGGTATTCCGCTTCGAACGGGGTATTTCACGACAGAGGAGTTGGTCGAGGAGCTATGGACATTGTATTCGAAAAAGTAGAGCATGTGTACAATGCCCGTTCGCCGCTTGCCCGCCGAGCGCTTTATGATGTCAATGTCATGATCCGAAGCGGGGCGTACGTCGCTGTGGTTGGGCATACGGGCTCGGGAAAATCGACCCTCCTTCAGCATTTAAACGGGTTGTTGCAGCCGACAAGCGGCGCGGTGAAAATCGGCGAAGAGACGATCACGAGCAATAAGCGGCCAAAGCAGCTGAAACCGCTGCGCAAAAAGGTCGGGGTCGTCTTCCAGTTCCCGGAACATCAGTTGTTTGAGGAAACGGTGGAGAAAGATATTTGTTTTGGCCCACTCAATTTTGGCGTGCCAGAAGACGAGGCGAAACGGAAGGCGCGGGAGCTCATTCGGCTTGTTGGGTTGAGCGAGGACGTACTGGCGAAATCGCCGTTTGACTTGAGCGGAGGGCAAATGAGGCGGGTTGCCATCGCCGGTGTGCTGGCGCTTGAGCCGGAAGTGCTTGTGCTCGATGAGCCGACCGCTGGCCTTGATCCGCGTGGGCGCAAAGAGATGATGGAGATGTTTTATCGCCTTCATCGGGAAAAGCAGTTGACGACGGTCCTCGTCACCCACAGCATGGAGGACGCCGCCCGGTACGCCGATGAAATCATCGTCATGCATGAAGGAACGGTGTGGCGGCATGGAACGCCGGAAGAGATCTTTCACGATGCTGACAAACTGGCTGCCATCGGTTTGAGTGTGCCGGAAACGGTCAAATTGAAACAACAGCTCGAAAAGCGGTTCGGTGTTGTCATTCCATCGCCGTGCCTAACGTTGGAACAGACGGTGGAAGCCATTCAGCAATTGTTCGCTAAGGTGAGTGCCCATGAGTAGCCATTTGATTATCGGGCAATATGTACCCGGTCATTCCGTCATTCATCGCTTAGACCCGCGCGCCAAACTATTGGTCGTGTTTGCCTACGTCCTGATCGTCTTTTTGGCAAACAATGCGGCAACGTATGCGCTGCTGTCGCTGTTTGCGTTTGCCTTTGCGGCGCTGTCTCGCATCCCATTTTCGTTCATTGTCCGCGGCTTGAAACCGATTTTATGGGTCGTTTTGTTTACATTGCTGTTGCATCTATTCATGACGAAGGAAGGAGACGTCATCTACCAAATCGGTTCGCTCTCTATATATGAAGGCGGCATCAAGCAAGGGATCTTTATTTCCCTAAGGTTTTTGCTCCTTGTATTGATGACGACGATGCTGACGTTGACGACGACGCCGATTGAAGTGACCGACGGCGTCGAGAGTTTGCTCGGGCCGCTCAAAAAGATGCGCGTCCCCGTCCATGAGCTCGCCTTGATGATGGCCATTTCGCTTCGATTCATTCCAACATTGATGGAAGAGACAGAAAAAATTATGAAAGCACAGGCGGCCCGTGGTGTTGATTTTTCTGGCGGCCGTTTTTCCGAACGGATGAAAGCCATCGTCTCACTGCTTGTGCCTCTGTTTATCAGCTCGTTCAAACGAGCCGATGAGCTGGCGACAGCCATGGAGGCGCGCGGCTACCGCGGCGGGGAAGGGCGGACCAAATTCCGCCAGCTCGCTTGGAAGCCAGTGGACACCGCGTTTTTAGCGGCCGTGGCGCTGCTAGCCGTATTGCTTTGTCTATTACGCTCATAGCGGAGGAAGGCCATGACACAACGGATCAAATGCATCATCGCCTATGACGGCACCCATTTTTTCGGCTACCAAATCCAGCCGGGAAAGCGGACGGTGCAAGGCGAGTTCGAGGAAGTGCTTCGGCGGATGCATAAAGGGACCGAAGTGCGTGTGACGGCTTCCGGAAGGACGGATGCCGGCGTTCATGCTTATGGGCAAGTGATCCACTTTGATACGCCGCTTTCCCTTTCCTCGGAGCAGTGGAAAAAGGCGTTGAATGCTCAGCTGCCGGATGATATCGTCGTTCGCTTTGTACAGGAGGCTGATGCAGACTTTCATGCTCGTTTTTCGGCGAAAGCGAAAGAATACCGCTATAAAGTATGGACGGCTGCCGAGCGCGACGTGTTTCGCCGCCATTATTGCGCATGGCATCCATATTCGCTTCATATCAGCGCGATGAACGAGGCGCTCCGTTTGCTTCATGGAACGCATGATTTTACAAGCTTTTGTTCCGCAAAAACGTCGATCGAAGACCGGGTGCGCACCATGTATCGGGCTGAATTGAAGGCCGACGGCCCGATGCTCGAGTTTCGGTTTGTCGGCAGCGGCTTCTTATACAACATGGTACGCATTATTGTGGGCACGGTGTTGGAGATCGGCCAAGGGAAGCGTTCTCCTGCCGACATTTCAACACTGCTTGCGGCGAGAGATCGGCGCCTCGCTGGTCCAACCGCGCCGCCCGAAGGACTGTATTTATGGCGCGTATACTATGAGGCTGAATGTTTGGACCACTCATTGGCAAATGGCTGATGGCTTCCCCGGCTTTTTAAGACAACGAGTCCTTGTGTAACATCTTCTTGACATTGGCGCGCCAGCAAGCTATTATATCATATGGCATGTATTTTCCACGATTAGCCCCGGACCATAATCGTGTTGAAATAAACGACCATTTGTTTGTTCATTTTTTATTTTAGGAGGGAATGACATTGCGTACGACTTATATGGCGAAACCGAATGAAGTAGAGCGTAAATGGTACGTTGTCGACGCAGCTGGCAAGACGTTAGGTCGCTTGGCCAGCGAAGTAGCGGCGCTGTTGCGCGGCAAACATAAACCGACGTTCACCCCGCACGTTGACTGCGGAGATCATGTCATTGTCATCAATGCGGACAAAGTCGAACTCACTGGGAAAAAGTTGACGAAAAAGCTATACTATCGCCACAGCTTATATCCGGGTGGATTAAAAGTAAGAACAGCGCTGGAAATGCGTACGAACTATCCGGAACAAATGATCGAACGTGCGGTGCGTGGCATGCTTCCAAAAGGCAGCCTTGGCCGGCAAATGTTCAAAAAGTTGCACGTTTACCGTGGAAGCGAACATCCGCATCAAGCACAAAAACCGGAAGTATATGAACTTCGCGGATAATCATAAGGGAGGGTATGATTTTGGCACAAGTACAATATTACGGCACAGGTCGTCGCAAAAGCTCGGTCGCCCGCGTCCGCCTTGTCCCGGGCGATGGTCGCATCATTGTGAATAAGCGTGACATTCGCGAGTACATTCCGTCGGAAGCGCTCATCGAAATGGTCAAACAGCCGCTCGTATTGACGGAAACGCTTGGCAGCTACGACGTTTTGGTGAACGTCCAAGGCGGCGGATTTGCCGGCCAAGCTGGTGCGATTCGCCATGGCATCGCTCGCGCGTTGCTTGAAGTGGATCCGGAATTCCGCACGGTGCTGAAACGGGCCGGTTTACTGACGCGCGATGCCCGCGTTAAAGAACGCAAAAAATACGGGCTCAAAGGCGCCCGCCGCGCTCCGCAGTTCTCGAAACGTTAATCGCATGATGCCCAACCCAGCCAATGTGGCTGGGTTTTTTGCTTATTTCTGCCTTTCGTCCGCACGTATGAATGCGCCTGATCGTTAAACACTACATCGTAAAGGAGCGTGAAAGACGATGGCAGTCATCACTTCATTGGCGGAAAAAAGGCAGGAAAAGCAGCTTCGCTATGAACGAACTATGTTGCGCGAACTGTCACTTGAGAAATTACGGACCAAAGCGCTTGAGCACTTTGTTCCGTTTTATACGGCGTATCGAATGTTCCCATCCGTTGTTGAGGAAGGCTGCATTGATCTGGCCATTGAAGCGTATTTGCTCGGTGCTCGCTACAGCCGATTCGGCTATTATGGAGAGACAGCGGACAGCGTACGCTGCCGATGTGCTCAAGAAGAAAAATATTTAATCGATACGCTGTTTGATTTTCTTTGTTTTTGGGGCAATATCGACGACGATTTCCTTAGCCAATCGCTATATGATGTGTGTGAACAATATATCGGCAACTGGTGGATGGAAGGATTTGAGCGGGGCAAAAAACGGCGTCGTCTAAAACTTCGCTGAATGAGTTCTATTCCCGCGCCTTGTCCCATATAAGATAGAGAAGGGAAACGTGCGGGAGGAGAAACAATGAGGGAAAAATGGAAGTGGCTGGTCGCTTTTGCTGGCGTTGCCCTTATGATCACTTTGCTATTTCCGTTTTTATTTTCCAATATGACATCAACAAAATCATGGAATCTCCCGTTATCGGGGAGGATCATCGTATTGGATCCTGGTCATGGTGGGCCGGACGGCGGCGCCGTCGGGGGTGAGGCGTTGGAAAAGGACATCGCACTCAACGTGGCGAAAAAGCTGCGCGATTATCTGCAACAGCAAGGGGCGCTCGTCCTGATGACGCGCGAGACGGATCGGGATTTGGCCGGTCCGTCAACACGCGGCTACAGCCGACGGAAAACGGAGGATTTGCTCGAACGAACGGCTTTCGTCAATCGATCGAATGCTGATCTTTTCATCAGCATCCATCTCAACGCCATCCCGTCGCCGCGTTGGCGAGGGGCGCAGACGTTTTATTACGGGTCTTTCATCGAAAACGAGCGGCTGGCAAGATTGATTCAAGCGGAATTGCGGCGCAATTTGGAGAATACGCATCGGCTGGCAAAAATGATTGATACGGTCTATTTGCTCAAGCATGCAAAAATCCCCGGCGCGCTTGTCGAGGTTGGGTTTTTGTCGAATCCCGATGAGCGAGAACTGCTTGTGTCTGATGGCTACCAAACGAAGCTGGCCGCCTCGATTTATAAAGGAGTGCTTCGCTACTTTTCCAACGAACATACGCCTCGCGAGTAGCGGGGATTTTTTTATGATTGGAATAGAGGAGACAACCGACCGGTCTCGTTTCGCCAAAAGGAACGGAAAATTATCCCTTTTCAACCACGGGGAGTGTGGGAGCAAGTCCAACATGGCGGCTGTTTGCCGATTTATGGTATGATAACATGTAGAAACGACCATTGATTTGCAAAAGGGTTGGTGAATACGATGTTGACAGAAACCGAAGTGCGCGCCATTCTTGAAAAGATGAAAGATCCCTTTCTAAACAAAACGTTTAAAGAGACGAATGCCATCCAAGAAATCAAAATTAAGGAAGAGAAAAACCATGTCAGCGTGAAAATCGCGCTTGCCAAAACCGGAACGCCCGAGCAGCTTCGCGTGCAAACGGCGATCGTCCAGCAGCTGAAAGATGCGGGCTTTGCGACGGTCGGTCTGCGGTTCGCCGAACTGCCGCGCGATGTGGTCGAGAAATATAGCGAAAACAAGCAAAAAACGACGTATATCGCCATCGCCAGCGGCAAAGGTGGAGTCGGCAAGTCAACCGTTTCCGTCAATTTGGCGGTCGCGCTCGCCCGGCTCGGCAAAAAAGTCGGGCTCATTGACGCGGACATTTACGGGTTCAGCGTTCCAGACATGATGGGCATTACGGAGCGTCCGACCGTGAGGGGCGACAAAATCATCCCGGTCGAACGGTTTGGCGTCAAAGTCATTTCGATGGCCTTTTTCGTCGAGGACAACGCCCCGGTCATTTGGCGCGGCCCGATGCTTGGGAAAATGTTGAACAACTTTTTCAAAGAGGTCGAATGGGGAGACTTGGATTACTTGCTGCTTGACTTGCCCCCTGGCACGGGCGATGTCGCCTTGGACGTCCATACGCTCTTGCCGTCGTGCAAAGAAATTATCGTCACGACTCCGCATCCGACCGCTGCGTTTGTCGCTGCCCGCGCTGGAGCCATGGCGTTGCGCACCGAACACGAAATTATCGGCGTGATCGAAAATATGTCGTACTACGAAAGCCGGAAAACAGGAGAGCGGGAGTATGTCTTCGGCAAGGGTGGGGGAGAAAAGTTGGCCAAAGAACTGCAAACCGAGCTGTTAGGGCAGTTGCCGCTTCAGCAGCCGGATTGGAACGACGACGACTTCGCTCCGTCCGTTTACGCAGAAGATCATCCGATCGGTAAAATTTATATGGATATCGCCCGCAAAATCGTTGCGAAATATTAATCAGTTTCGCAAAAAGCGTCCGATGGCGAGAAACCGCCGATTAGAGCGGTGGCGGTTTTCAGCGCACGGACGCTTTTTCGTTTGATTAACCTCCTCCGCCTTGCTGATTGCCGGTGCTTTCTTCTCCCTCTCCCCCTTCCCCTCCGCCTTCTTCACCTTGTTTTTCTCCACCTTGCTGAACCGTTTCAGCTGCTTTCATCAACATATCTTGAATTTTCGCCTGATACAGCGGGCTGTTCAACGTGTCGGTGATCACCTTTTGCAAATGTTGGCGGAACTCTTTGCTTTTTAAGACATCGACCATGGCTTTTTCCATTTCTGGATCTTTTAAAATATCGATCATCAGCGCCTGGTAATCGGGATCTTTCATGAGCGCCTTCATCATTTTTTCATGTTCTGCTTGCAGCCCTTTGGCAAAACTTTCAGCGAATTTCGGGTCTTTTAGCGCATTTTCCCAAAATTTTTTTCCTTGATCAGATGTCAGCATTTGCTGCAATGTTTCTTTTACAGCTTTTTGATCTATGACCAGCTGTTGCTTCATCTGGTCTTCCGACATAATATCTTGAATCGCCTTTTTTCCCTCGTCGGTTTTTAAAATGTCAACAACCATCTTTTTTGTTTCGTCATAATCCGGGGGAGGAGGGCTGATTTCTTGAGGGGCACAGGAACCAAGAACGAGAAAACTGAGCAAGAGGAGCGGTAAATATTTGTTCATGAAAGTGAGCTCCTTTCTGCAAAAATCCCTCACCCTTAATATGAATGTTGGTGAAAAAAATATGCATGGAGGGAGATCGGAGCTAGCTTTTTCACAAGAGCGTTGGTAAAATGGTAAGCGGGTTATGCTGAAATGATGGAGGATGAAGCAGTGAACAGCCGCAAATGGGTGCGTTTATTTTTGTCGACGCTGCTGATCGGCGGTATCGCCACGGCGGCTGTCGGCATTGTTTTCAACTGGGAGGAGTTCGGGCGCTTGTTGTTGCGCCTGGAAATGGTGGAGTTTATGGCTGTTTTTTTATGGCATATCGGCGTTGGCTTTATTTTCAGCGTGATCAGTCAGGCGGGTTTTTTTGCTTATTTAACCGTCCATCGGTTCGGGCTTGGCATCTTCCGTTCGCTATGGAACGCCGTGCAGGTTGTTTTGATTATGTTTGTGCTGTTCGATTTAGTGTATTTCCGCTACATGGCTTTTGCGGACAGGGGGGATTCAATCATTCCGTATCTATTGACCGCATTGTTTATTTTGGCGGTTGGTCTCGTTGTTGCCTACGTCAAGAGCGCACAGACGAACAAGGGGGCGTTCGTTCCAGCTTTGTTCTTTATGGTCGTCGTTACGGTTATTGAATGGTTTCCCGTATTGCGCATCAACGACCGCGATTGGCTGTATTTGATGTTGATTCCTTTATTAGTATGTAATGCATATCAGCTTCTTATACTGCATAAATTGACGGGCGGCGCGAAACAATAAAGAAAGCAAGGCGCCGCCTGTTTTCTTATGGCAGCCGCGAAACAAGACGGCGTGTCGCCGAAGACCATTGTTTCGATTGGCGGCTGTCTGCCGCCGCAATTCAACCGCATCAGCTCAGGTCACCGTCAGAACGTGTCACTCGATCCCACGGCTTTCGGCTTCGCCATTCGCCAACAACTCGGAGAGGTTGACGTTTTTGTAGCCGTTTTCTTTCATGGAAGCGATAATTTTCGGCAGCGCTTTGACCGTCTGTTTTGCCGAATCGGATGCGTGAAGGAGCACGATATCGCCTGGTTCCAGGCTCCTCGTAACGTTCTCAACAATTTGGTCGGTCCCAGGGTTGAGCCAGTCTTTCGAGTCAATGCTCCAATGGACGACGGTGTAGCCGAGGGACTGAGCAACCTTCAGCACATTTTTGTTGAAGTTCCCCCCAGGGGGACGCAACAGCTCGACCTGTTTAATTCCCAACATGTCAAACACTTTTTTCGCCATCATTAAATCTTGGCGGATTTTGGCGTTCTCAAGTTCCGTATAGTTGACAAAGTTATATCCCATACTGCCAATTTCATGCCCCTCCTCTTTGATCCGCTTCACCACGGCTGGATGGCGTTCGGCCCATGAGGCGGATAAAAAAAACGTTGCGTTTCGAATCCCGTGTTGCTTCAAGACATCTAAAATTTTGTCTGCATTTTCATCTCCCCAGCTGATATCGAACGTCAACGCCACCTCGTCGCGGGCGTTGTCCACTTTATATACCGCCTTCGGCCCAGAAGGAAGAGAAAAAACTGGACGGTTCGTTTCATAAGCGTATAAGACGACAGCAGTGAAAAAG
>NZ_JPOI01000001.1:705000-782500 GCF_000733845.1 Geobacillus vulcani PSS1 | reverse complement strand
ACCGGGATGGACGCACCGCTGGTGTACCAGTTGTCCCGCCAGGGGCACCGCTGGGTAGCTATGTGCGGACGGGATAAGCGCTGAAAGCATCTAAGCGTGAAGCCCCCCTCAAGATGAGATTTCCCACCGCCAAAAGCGGGTAAGATCCCTCGAAGATGACGAGGTCGATAGGTCCGAGGTGGAAGCGTGGCGACACGTGGAGCTGACGGATACTAATCGATCGAGGGCTTAACCTAAAGGGAAAAGCGGAGGCCGCCCGCTTATCGGCGAAACGCGCTGGAGGGCCTGCGAGGAGGCTGTCGCCGCCACAGCAGGACCGAAGCGTCGCGAGCCGATGGCGGCCGGAGCTAGACAGTACGAAGCCCGGCTTCTTCCGACGGTTATCTAGTTTTGAGGGAATGAACTATTTCGATTGACAAATCCAACAGGATGGATATAATAATAACTGTCCAAGATGATCATCGTTGCCTAGTGGCTATGGCGGAGGGGAAACACCCGTTCCCATCCCGAACACGGAAGTTAAGCCCTCCAGCGCCGATGGTAGTTGGGGCCAGCGCCCCTGCAAGAGTAGGTCGCTGCTAGGCGATGTTTCAGTTTCATGATACCACAATAGCTCAGCGACGTGCATTAGCATCATCGAATTCACTATGAGTTGCTTTGACGCCTCTTTCTTCTTTGAATTAACTGACAGAGGAAGAGGCAACGAGCACATTGGGAAGATGTGCATGACATATAGTTTCTTCATCATTCCGCAATAGCTCAGCGGTAGAGCAACCGGCTGTTAACCGGTAGGTCGTAGGTTCGAATCCTACTTGCGGAGCCATTTTTATGCTTCCATAGCTCAGTAGGTAGAGCACTTCCATGGTAAGGAAGAGGTCACCGGTTCGAGCCCGGTTGGAAGCTCCATTTCTTTTCCGGCCCGTTGGTCAAGTGGTTAAGACACCGCCCTTTCACGGCGGTAACACGGGTTCGAATCCCGTACGGGTCACTCCATTTCGGCCATTCGTCCTTCCAAGGATGATTGGCCGAAATGAAATGTGTATATTTCGCTCATTCTAGAGGTATAATAGCAATTGAATACAGCGTTTCTTTTTCATCGCGTTGGGCTATAGCCAAGCGGTAAGGCAACGGACTTTGACTCCGTGATGCGCTGGTTCGAATCCAGCTAGCCCAGCCATTATTTTTTTTTGCATAAAACGGTTATGAGTCATTAGCTCAGTAACGAGCGATGCATCTTCGAGTTCACTTTGAGTTGCCTCGACGCACCGAGCTTCCTCGAAACAGCTGGTAGAGGAAGAGGCAGGTAGAGCTTATCAGTACTTAGAGTGTTAGGATCACCATAAGCCATTAGCTCAGGTAGGTAGAGCAACGAGCGATACATCTTCGAAATCGCTTCGAGTTGTCCCGACGCACTGGACATCTTCGAATCAGCTAGCAGAGGAAGGGACATCGTCAAATATCTGAGTGTATACCTAACCATGAGCCATTAGCTCAGTAACGAGCGATGCCTCTTTGAGTTCGCTGCGAGTTGCCTCGACGCACCAAGCTTCCTTGAAACAGCTCGTAGAGGAAGAGGCAGATAGAACTCGTCAGTACTTAGAGTGTTATGATCACTATGAGCCATTAGCTCAGTAGGTAGAGCATCTGACTTTTAATCAGAGGGTCGGAGGTTCGAGTCCTCCATGGCTCACCATATTGCGGAAGTAGTTCAGTGGTAGAACACCACCTTGCCAAGGTGGGGGTCGCGGGTTCGAGTCCCGTCTTCCGCTTGGGCGGGGCCTTAGCTCAGCTGGGAGAGCGCCTGCTTTGCACGCAGGAGGTCATCGGTTCGATCCCGATAGGCTCCATCAAGAGCAGACTGCTTAGCAACCAAAAGCAGCCTGCTTTTTTTGTTATATCGGTATAAATATTCAAAATTTTGTCAAGTTGAGTCATCTCCTTTCTTTCCTCTACAATAAAGGCGTAACAGGAACCGGAAAGGAGTGGGAGACAGCATGAAACCAATTTCAATTATCGGTGTTCCGATGGATTTAGGGCAAACGCGCCGCGGTGTTGATATGGGGCCGAGCGCGATGCGTTATGCAGGCGTCATCGAACGTCTGGAACGTCTTCATTACGATATCGAAGATTTGGGAGATATTCCGATTGGGAAAGCAGAGCGGTTGCACGAGCAAGGAGATTCACGGTTGCGCAATTTGAAAGCGGTTGCGGAGGCGAATGAGAAACTCGCGGTGGCGGTTGACCAAGTCGTGCGGCGGGGGCGCTTCCCGCTTGTGCTGGGCGGCGACCATAGCATCGCCATCGGCACGCTCGCCGGGGTGGCGAAACATTATGAGCGGCTTGGAGTGATCTGGTATGACGCGCACGGTGACGTCAACACTGAGGAAACGTCGCCGTCTGGAAACATTCATGGCATGCCGTTGGCGGCGAGCCTCGGGTTTGGCCATCCGGCGCTGACGCAAATCGGTGGATACAGCCCCAAAATCAAGCCGGAACATGTCGTGTTGATCGGCGTCCGTTCCCTTGATGACGGGGAGAAGAAGTTTATTCGCGAAAAAGGGATCAAAATTTACACGATGCATGAAGTTGATCGGCTCGGAATGACAAGGGTGATGGAAGAAACGATCGCCTATTTAAAAGAACGGACGGATGGCGTTCATTTGTCGCTTGACTTAGATGGTCTTGACCCAAGCGATGCACCGGGAGTCGGAACGCCTGTCATTGGCGGATTGACATACCGCGAGAGCCATTTGGCGATGGAGATGCTGGCCGAAGCGCAAATCATTACTTCAGCGGAATTTGTCGAAGTGAACCCGATCTTGGATGAGCGGAACAAAACAGCGTCAGTTGCCGTAGCGCTGATGGGGTCGTTGTTTGGTGAAAAACTCATTTAATGCATTGGCCAAAGAAGGCTGGTTGCGGGAATTCACGGGTGTAATGATGATTTGTTCCCGCGGTTTGTGAAAGAGGGGCTGCTGTTTGTTTGGCGTCCCCTCTTTTTCCGTTGTATGATACAATAAAATATGTTACATGAAACTTTTCTTGATCGAGCGCCGTAATATACGGTAAGCCGTGAGGCGGGGGTATTGTATTTTATGGATTTATTTATTAAAAAGAGAATTAAGGCGATCCAAAAAGGGGATCAAAATGCATACGCGGATCTTGTCGATTTGTATAAGGACAAGATTTACCGCCTTTGTTATCGAATGCTCGGCAATCGGCATGAGGCGGAAGATGCGGCGCAGGAGGCGTTTATCCGCGCCTACATCCATATTGATACGTACAATCCAGACATGAAATTTTCTACTTGGCTGTATCGAATTGCGACGAACTTGACGATCGATAAATTGCGGAAACGGAAACCGGATGTGTATTTAGATGAAGAGGTCGGGGGCACGGACGGGCTAACGATGCAGGCTCAGCTTCCTTCCCGCGAAGCATCCCCGGAGGAGGCAGTGGAAAGCCTGGAGCTGCAAGAGACAGTGCAGCGGGCGATTGAGCGGTTGCCAGAAAAGTATCGAAGCGTGATCGTGTTGAAATATATGGAAGATTTGTCGTTGCAAGAAATCAGCGAGATTTTAGGATTGCCGGTCGGCACGGTAAAAACGCGGCTGCATCGCGGCCGCGAAGCGTTGCGCAGGCAATTGGGTCATTTATAAGAGGGTGGGAGACTATGGAATGTCCGAAAGAAATTGTGTTACTCATGCACAGCTATTTTGATGGGGATCTTCAGCCAGAAGGAGAGAAACGGCTGAAAGAACATTTGCGTTCGTGCGCTGCGTGCGCTGCCCATTTTCATGAGCTGAAAAAGACGGTTGCTTTCCTCCAATATGCCGCTCACGTTGCGGCGCCGCCGTCGTTTGCGGCCAAGGTCATGGAGGCGATGCCGAAAGAAAGAAAGACCGCACGGTTGCGCCGTTTTATGCATCGTCATCCGTTGCTCACGGCTGCTTCGTTGTTTTTAGCTCTTACTTTAGGCAGCTTAGCTTCTTCATGGAGGGAAGGAGGCGCATTTTCCGTCTCAGCTGATGAACATGTCATCATCCGCGATCATACTGTCATCGTGCCGAAAGGAGAAACGGTCAAAGGGGATATTGTCGTCCGCAATGGCTCGATTCGGATTGAAGGAACGGTGGATGGGGACGTGACTGTGATCCATGGAAAGAAATATATGGCGTCCGCCGGGCAAGTGACAGGGGAAGTGGAGGAAATTAATCAAGTATTTGAATGGATTTGGTATAATATTAAAGAAAGGTTCAATCATGCGCTCCAATCGATTCAATGATGGCAGCCATCACCCGATGGCTTTTTCCGTGGCCATCAACAGATTGGAATTAGAGATAAAGGAAGTGTGAAGATGTCCTTCGGAGAGCTCCCCATCGTGTCATATTTGTTAAAAGTAGTTGATATCCTTGTCGTTTGGTATGTGATTTACAAGTTGATCATGATGATTCGCGGGACGAAGGCCATTCAGCTGCTAAAAGGCATTTTTTTAATTATTTTGGTTCGTTTCGTGAGCAATTACCTCGGATTGACGACACTGCAATGGCTGATGGATCAGGCCATCATTTGGGGATTTCTCGCGATCATCATTATTTTTCAACCAGAATTGCGGCGTGCTCTTGAGCAGCTCGGCCGCGGACGGCTGTTCACCCGCAACACGGTCAATGAAGATGAAGAACGGATGCGAATGGTGGAAGCCATTGTAAAAGCGACCGAGTATATGGCGAAGCGACGCATCGGCGCGCTCATTTCCATTGAGCGGGAAACCGGAATGAACGATTATGTCGAAACTGGCATTATGTTAAACGCTCATGTATCGCCGGAACTGCTCATTAATATTTTCATTCCGAACACGCCGCTTCATGATGGGGCGGTCATTATCCAAAAAAATCAAATTGCTGCGGCGGCCTGTTATTTACCATTGTCGGAAAGTCCGTTTATTTCGAAAGAGCTCGGAACACGCCATCGGGCGGCGCTCGGCATCAGCGAAGTGACTGACAGCGTCACCGTCGTCGTGTCAGAGGAGACGGGAGCGGTATCGTTAACGAAAAACGGCGAGCTGTACCGCGATTTAACGATCGAAGAGTTTCGCGAGCTGTTGACCGGCGAACTGGCTCCAGCGACGAAGGCGCCTGCTTCTTCCCGTTGGCAATGGAGGGGGAAGAAACATGGATAAGTTGATGGACCATCCTTGGTTTATTCGCGTTGTTTCCTTATTGCTGGCGATTATGTTGTATATGTCGGCCAATGTCGGGGCGAAAACCGGCGAGACGCGCAACACGTTTGGCCAGGAAGATACGGAAACGTTGATCGATATTCCGGTGGTCGCTTACTATGATGAAGACAACTTGGTTGTGTCTGGTGTCCCGAAATACGTGAACGTTACGCTCCAAGGGCCGGCCAGCATTGTCAAGCCGACGGCTCTGCAGCGAAATTTCGAGGTGTATGTCGATTTAACGGAATTGCCGTTAGGGACATACACGGTGCCGATCAAATACAGGGACATCTCCGACAAGTTGAAAGTGACGATTCAGCCTTCCTCTGCCAAAGTGACGATTCGCGAAAAAGTGTCGAAACGGTTTCCGGTCGGTGTTGAATTTTTCAATCGAAACAAAATGCCGAATGGCTATTCCGTTGGAGAACCGACGGTGAAACCAGATGCCGTGACGATTACTGGGGCGAAGGAACTAATCGACGAGATTGCGTTTGTCAAAGCCATCGTCGACTTAGATGGGGCGACGGAAACGCTGACGAGAGAAGCGCGCGTTCGGGTGTATGATCGACGGGGAAATGAGTTGGATATTGAGCCAGATCCATCGTCGGTGGAAGTAACCGTGCCGGTGAAAAGCCCGAGCAAGACGGTGCCGGTTCAAGTGCAAGCAACGGGAGAGTTGCCGGATGGTGTGCATCTTGTCAGCATCACTCCGGAGCCGGATCGAGTGACGATTTATGGACCGAAGGAAGTGTTGAACCACATTGATAAGTTGGAAGGATTGACAGTTGATTTAGACGACATTACCGATGATGCGACGGTAGAACTTGACGTTCCGGTCCCTGATGGAGCAAAAAACGTCGATCCAGACAAAATCAAGGTGCATATTGATGTGGAAAAAGACGTCACGCAAACGTGGAAAGACGTGCCGATCGCTGTCGTTGGTTTGCCCGATTCATACAAAGCCGAATTTGTCAGACCGCTTGAAGGCAAAATTACGGTCCGCCTTGTCGGTCCGCCCGATGTCGTCCGCGGGTTGACAAAAGACGATGTTCGCTTGTATGTCGATGTTCATGGGCTTGACATTGGCGAACATCAAGTTCCCATTCAATGGGACAACCCGGAACAAGTCCAATGGCAGCCGTCATCAGAAACGGCAATGGTCCATATTATCGATAAAGCAACTGCACAATAAACTGCATAGTAAGGAGAGAGTGAGCGAATGGGCAAATATTTTGGCACTGATGGTGTACGAGGAGTTGCAAATCGTGAATTGACGCCAGAGTTGGCGTTTCAAATCGGCCGTTGCGGTGGATATGTGCTGACCAAAAGTGCTGAGCGCCCGAAAGTATTGATCGGGCGCGACACCCGCATTTCCGGCCATATGTTGGAAGGCGCCCTTGTCGCCGGGCTGCTGTCGATCGGGGCGGAAGTGATGCGCCTTGGTGTCATTTCCACACCAGGTGTCGCTTATTTGACGAAGGCGCTTGGAGCGCAGGCGGGTATTATGATCTCCGCCTCCCACAACCCGGTGCAAGACAATGGCATCAAATTTTTCGGCCCGGACGGGTTTAAGCTGTCGGATGAGCAGGAAGCAGAAATTGAAGCATTGATCGACAGCCGGGAAGATATGCTGCCGCGGCCGATTGGAGCGGCATTGGGCCAAGTGAATGATTACTTTGAAGGTGGACAAAAGTATTTGCAATACTTAAAGCAAACGATTGATGAAGAAGACTTTTCCGGGATGAAAATTGCTCTCGACTGCGCACATGGAGCGACGTCATCACTGGCGACGTACTTATTTGCCGATTTGGATGCGGATGTCGTGACGATGGGGGCGTCGCCAAATGGGCTCAACATTAACGAAGGAGTCGGTTCCACCCATCCGGAAGCATTGGCGGCGTTTGTGAAAGAAAAAGGGGCTGATGTCGGCCTTGCGTTTGACGGCGACGGCGACCGCCTGATCGCCGTGGATGAACGCGGCAATATTGTGGACGGCGATCAAATCATGTACATTTGCGCAAAATATTTGAAAGAAATAGGCCGCCTCAAGCAACAAACCGTCGTCTCGACGGTTATGAGCAACCTTGGGTTTTACAAGGCGCTTGAGGCGCAGGGAATCAAAAGTGTACAAACGGCCGTTGGCGACCGCTATGTCGTCGAGGAAATGAAGAAGAACGGCTATAATCTCGGTGGCGAGCAGTCCGGACATATCATCTTCCTCGACTACAACACGACGGGGGACGGAATGTTGACGGCGCTCCAGCTTGTCAACATCATGAAAATCAAGGGCAAGCCGCTTTCTGAGTTGGCCGGGGAAATGAAAAAATACCCGCAGCTGCTTGTGAACGTCCGGGTGGCCGATAAGGAAAAAGCAATGGAAAACGAACAAGTGAAAAAAGTGATCCAGGAAGTGGAGGCAGAGATGAACGGTAATGGCCGCGTCCTCGTTCGTCCGTCAGGGACGGAACCCCTCGTGCGCATTATGGCTGAGGCTCCAACCGAAGAGGCGTGCCGCGCCTATGTGGAGCGGATCGCGGATGTCGTCCGGCGTGAAATGGGAGTGGAATAACCGACCGCTTGGACAACCATCCTATGCATAAACGGAACGTTCGCTTCCGTTTATGCATAGGTTATTTTATAGAAACGGATGCATATGATAGTTGACGCCGTTGGGAATGTCCTGTAATATTAACGTTGTTGCCTTTTGCCTGAAAGGAGGCGATGCGAAGAACGAGAAGGGATGAATGAGTAGGGTGGCGCAGCTGTTGCCATGCTCGACAAAGTGGAATCGTTGCAGCGGTTTTGACGACGACAAAGCGCCTGGACTAAGCGCGGGAACGGAAGCGCGCGCTTAGTTGACGAGGAGGAGGTTTATCGAGGTTTTCGGCGGATGCCTCCCGGCTGGAGCGATGACAGCCGCAAGTCCTCTCTTAAAACAAAGGGGTGACCCTTTGCACAAAGGGGAGGATGTCATCGCGCAACTAGAAAGGGGAGTCTGCCGCAGTGACGGCGAGGCCCCGTTGTCCTTTGACAACTGAACATGGAAGGATCTCGTTAGCGGCAGCCTCCGATGTTAAAGGAGGAAATGTGGCCATGTGCGGCATTGTTGGTTATATCGGTTACCAAGATGTGAAAGAGATTTTGTTGCGCGGATTGGAAAAACTCGAGTACCGCGGCTACGATTCAGCAGGGATCGCCGTATTAAATGAGAACGGGGTTCATGTGTTTAAAGAAAAAGGACGGATCGCCGATTTGCGCCGCATCGTCGACCCGAACGTCAACGCGACGATCGGCATCGGCCATACCCGTTGGGCGACGCACGGGGCGCCAAGCCGGGTGAACGCCCATCCGCACCAAAGCGCCTCCGGCCGTTTTACGCTCGTGCATAACGGCGTCATCGAAAACTACGAGATGCTGAAGCGCGACTACTTGGCTGATGTCGAGTTCCGAAGCGACACGGATACGGAAGTGATCGTCCAGCTCGTGGAACAATTCGTCCGTGACGGGTTGACAACGGAAGAAGCGTTCCGCAAAACGCTCTCGCTGTTAAAAGGGTCGTACGCCATCGCCATGATTGACGCGGAAAACGAGGAAACGTTGTATGCGGCGAAAAACAAAAGCCCACTTCTTGCCGGTCTCGGTGATGGGTTTAACGTCGTGGCGAGCGATGCGATGGCGATGCTCCAAGTGACGAATCAATTCGTCGAACTGATGGATGGGGAACTAGTCATCGTCACGAGCGAGAACGTCACGATTCAAACGCTAAACGGTGAAACAGTCGAACGGAAGCCATTTACGGCTGAGCTCGATGCGAGCGACATTGAAAAAGGGACGTATCCGCATTACATGCTGAAAGAAATTGATGAGCAGCCGTTCGTCATCCGCCGCATCATTCAAAAATACCAAGACGAAAACGGCGGATTGACGATTGACCAAGCGATCATCAACGAAGTGCTGAACGCCGACCGCCTGTACATTGTCGCGTGCGGAACGAGCTACCACGCAGGTCTTGTCGGCAAGCAATTGATCGAGTCGTGGGCGAAAATTCCAGTCGAAGTGCATATTGCCAGCGAATTTTCGTACAACATGCCGCTGTTGTCGGAAAAGCCGCTCTTCATCTTTATCTCGCAAAGCGGCGAAACGGCCGACAGCCGCGCCGTGCTCGTGCAAACGAACAAACTCGGCTATAAAGCGATCACGATCACGAACGTCCCAGGTTCGACGCTGTCGCGGGAAGCCGATTATACTCTCCTGTTGCACGCCGGCCCGGAAATCGCCGTTGCCTCGACAAAGGCATATACGGCGCAAATTGCCGTGCTTGCGATTTTGGCCGCCGCGGCGGCGAAAGCGAAAGGCCTCGAATTGGATTTTGACCTGACGAAAGAGCTCGCCATCATCGCCAATGTGATGGAAATGCTGTGCGATGCGAAAGAAGAAATGGAGAAAATCGCAAGCGACTACTTGACGTTGACGCGCAACTGCTTCTTTATCGGCCGCGCCGTTGACTACTATGTCTGCCTAGAAGGCGCGCTGAAACTGAAGGAGATCTCTTACATCCAAGCGGAAGGGTTCGCCGGCGGCGAGCTGAAACACGGCACGATCGCCTTGATTGAGGACGGTACGCCGGTGATTGCCCTCGCCACCCAAGAGCACGTCAACTTAAGCATTCGCGGCAACGTAAAAGAAGTCGTCGCCCGCGGCGCGAACCCATGCGTCATCTCGATGCGCGGCCTTGAAGGCGACGGCGACCGCTTCGTCATCCCGGCCGTCCATCCGGACCTTACGCCGCTTGTGTCCGTCGTGCCGCTGCAGCTGATCGCGTACTATGCAGCCCTGCATCGCGGCTGCGACGTCGACAAACCGCGCAACCTAGCGAAAAGCGTGACGGTGGAGTGAGCGGTTCGTTGGGAAAAGGCTGTTGTAACAAAAGGTTAGATGCCGAACCAAAAAGCTGAAAACGAAAAGGCCTGTTGGGTGAGTCTAACAGGCCTTTTTTGTAAATAGGCTACGGTTGACCATTTGGTCGCCTTTACCATACAAAAAGCTTCGCAGATTTTGTTTCCTTGGCTAGAAAGAAACATGATGGCCAAGCATATGTTGTAGCGAAGAACTTTTGGGGAGACATGAACCTATTTGGGTGAATGGGTTTTGAGCACAGCTATTTCACCCAAGGAGTCCGGTTCATGTCTCTTTTTTTGTTTGATTGCAAATTTATGTTAGTGGATTTGCTCATCTGTAGTTAAAAAATTAAATAAAATCTTTTGTTTTCATCTTGTTAAGGTGCGCAATGTGAGGTTTCCGATAACTGTGCCCATAAAAATAGATCTTTGGCTTGCTGGGAAAATAACGCCATGTTTGGCTTTCTCACGTTTTGTCATTTTTATCCCTCGATAAGCTTGTTTATTTTAATTTCCCGCCAAACACCGGGAAGAAGCTGTGTTCACCGTAATCTCGGATTCGCTCGATACTCTTCAAAGCCTCCATATCTTCATCGTTGATCACAAAATCAAGCTCTGCATTGTTTCTCATGTGGTCTGGGTTGGACGTCTTCGGAAGGACGACAAGGTCAAGTTGGATGCAATAACGCAGGCAAAGCTGGGCAACCGATACGCCGTACTGATCCGCCCTGGCTTTAATCTCTGGGTGGTCAAGAATGACGCCATGTGCAATGGGAGAATAAGCTTCTACAACGATGCCGTTTTGCTGGCAGAATTCAATGAGATCAAAAGGAGTGTTGCCGATGTGTGCCAATATTTGATTGACCATCGGCTTGATCTCGCAACTTTCCAGAAGATTTTCGATATCGTCTTGCAGGAAGTTGGAAACCCCAATCGATTTTACTTTGCCGGATTTGTAAGCATCTTCCATGGCCCTCCATACTTCTTTGTTTTCTTTGAAGTAGCGGTTTTCCCCACGGAATTCCTTCCAAGGTTGCGGGCTGTGGATGATGATAAGGTCGATGTAATCAACCCCCAGCTTGGCTAGAGACTCATCAATAGACTTTGCGGCGGCGTCATAGTTCTTTAATTCTGCCGCAACCTTTGTGGTAATGAAAAGTTTTTCCCTCGCCACGCCGCTCGAACGGATTCCTTCGCCTACCCCTGCTTCGTTCGCATAGGCTTGCGCAGTATCAATATGGCGATATCCGATCGATACCGCGTCACGCACGGCCTGTGCCGCCTGCGTATCGTCCAACAGCCAGGTACCAAGTCCCAATTTTGGAATCTCTACGCCATTTGATAATGTAAACGTTTCGTTAAACATACTTTTGTCTCCTTTACATTGTCATATTTTTGATAGTCCCTTGTCTTCTTGAGAAGTAATTACCTTTAAAAATGATTAACGGCTTGCACAATCCGATCAGTTTCCTCAGTCCTGCCGGTTAAAAGTTTCACCATCATATTTTGTACATTCACCTCCAGTAATGAATGTTGGTTCATTTATCAACGTCTGTTTATAATTATAAAAAGAAACAGGGCGCTTTCAATGATTAAATGAACGCGATTTGTTGACTATTCAACAAATGAAGTGAAATGGTTGATTTATGAATTGGCGAAACGGTGAGTCGGGACAAGGATTAGGTTCTATAGTGATCAAGTGAAGCCTTGGAGCTATCTGCCTCAAAGCGTCCTTCTTCCCCTTTGAGAGTTACTGATTTTCTCAAATAGATAAACCTTGTACATCCTGACCTTTGTTCTCACGAAAACCAATGTAAACGGGGGAACGATTGTTTTTTACCAGCCTTCTAGATCGAGAGAAACTTATTTGCAAACGGAAGAGCCGATCAAGCAGGCGGATGTTGTTTTCGAGCAGGGTTTGTCCCTTTGTAAGGATGACGATGGTGAAACGAAAACATCGAATTGATTATCGATAATTTCGTAGAATTTGTTGAATAATCAACAAATTATCTGAATCTAACCATATTAAAACATCACCTTTCTTTTTATAATGATAGACAGGTGTTGATTAAATTTATAGATGAAGGAGGAAACGTGATGGCGATTGTTGCCAAAGCACGTGCGGTATTCAGCCCGGAAGGTCCGTTTCAACCAACGGTGATTGAGCGGCGCGACCTTCAGCCTCATGATGTCCTCATCGAGATACAGTATGCGGGCATTTGTCATTCCGACATTCATACTGCTCGCGGCGAGTGGGGCCCGGTGCGATATCCCCTCGTTCCGGGGCACGAGATTGCCGGCATTGTCACTCAAGTGGGCTCGGCAGTGACGAAGTTTGCCGTTGGTGACCGCGTCGGGGTTGGCTGTATGGTGGACTCTTGTAGAGAATGCGAGCCTTGCCGCAAAGGAGAGGAGCAGTACTGCTCGGAAATGGTGGGCACGTATGCCGCCATCGACCGATATGGTCAGTATACACAAGGTGGGTATTCCACTCACATCGTCGTCCATGAAGACTTCGTTCTCCGCATTCCTGACAGCATCGCGCTTGATGTGGCCGCACCGCTTTTGTGCGCCGGCATCACCACGTACTCGCCGCTCCGCCATTGGCAAGCCGGTCCGGGCAAAAAAGTAGCGGTGGTAGGGTTAGGCGGCCTTGGTCATATGGCGGTGAAGTTTGCCCATGCTATGGGAGCAGAGGTGACGGTTTTGTCGCAAACATTGAAGAAGAAAGAAGACGGGTTGCGTCTTGGGGCCGATCATTACTATGCGACAAGTGATCCCGAGACGTTTGCGAAACTCGCTGGTCATTTCGATCTCATCATCAATACGGTGAGCGCACCAATCGATATCAACGCCTACCTTTCGCTGCTCGCCTTGGACGGCACACTGGTGAACGTCGGCGCACCAGCAGAGCCGTTGACTGTGAATGTCTTCTCGCTCATTCCGCAGCGCCGGTCGTTTGCCGGATCGATGATCGGCGGTATTCGCGAAACACAGGAAATGCTGGATTTCTCTGCTGAACATGGCATTGTCCCCGAGATTGAGGTGATTTCCGCCGACCAGATCGATGAGGCATGGGAGCGGGTGCTTGCTTCTGACGTCCGGTATCGGTTTGTCATTGATATTCGCACGATGAAAACTGAGTAATTGAGGAAATGCGTTTGTTTCAACAAACGTTTTTGAAGCGTGTTTGACACGTATAGACAGGGGAAGCCGACTGACTCAAAAGGAAGGTTATATTCGAGTGAAATACGAGATATAGGAGGTAATGAAGGAGAGTCTGACCCAAAAGTCCGCTTTTTAGCGGACTTTTGGAGTTATCCCCGCTTTCTCCCTCTGCTCTTGGACTGTTAGGCTGTGTTAAGAAACGGAACGTATCATAGAGGTTAAAATGCAAGATAAACAACAGAGCGGCAATTTCTTTGCTGTGGTGTTAGGTGCATTTTCAGCACTGGGCCCTTTTACTGTGGATATGTATCTTTCATCACTCCCTAGAATCGCGGATTTTTTCGAAACGAGTACGTCGATGAGTCAAGCCAGTTCAACCGCTAGTTGGTTAGGAATTGCTTTGGGCCAAATTGTCATGGGCCCTTTAAGTGATGCTCATGGGAGACGTAAACCATTGTTGTTCTCATTGCTGCGTTGTTTCTGTTTGCCGCGTCCATCGGGACTTGAGAGATGAATGGAGGGATGCGCGATATGTCCAAATTGTTATCAGCGACTTTCTCCTTGACGTTGATTTTCGCTGTTGCAGCTTGTGGTGGAAATCAAAGTGGAAATTCGGCTTTTGACGAGGCTGAGACGGTTGAAAACCCATCAACGAACGACAAACGGGACGTTTCGATTGCAGGACAAGAAGAGAATCGAGGACATTCCGTCGCAAAGAGAGGACAAGATGCTCCGGATGAAGACAACAGTATTGAAAATACCAAAATCAGATTGATTTTCGATCATGGAGAAGTCATCGTCAACATGTATGACAATCCGACAAGTAGGGATTTGCTAAGCAGGTTGCCGTTGACACTCACGTTCGAAGACTTCAGTGGATTCGAAAAAATGAGTATATTAGAAGAAGGGCTCAGTACAGAAGGCGCGCCAGAAGGCGTTACGCCGAAGGCCGGAGATTTCGCGTATTATGCCCCTTGGAAAGACATCACCATTTTTTATGATGATTGGCGTTATTCGCCGGGGTTGATTCGATTAGGCAAGGTTGAATCGGACGTAGAGGAGCTTTCAAGTAAGTTGGCAAGCATGAAGGATGATTTCACCGTGACCATTGAAAAAGTGGAATAAGAGATGTTCGGGAGTGTACATTTGGACATTGACAGGAACGTTACAAAATAAAGAAGCAGTCAAGAAATGGAGGGTGGGCATGGTGACGGATAAAAAGGTGGCGCTTGTCACCGGCGGGAATCGGGGAATTGGCTATGAGCTCGTCAAACAGCTGGCATGGAGGGGATATACAGCCATTTTGACAAGCCGGGATCCGGAAAAGGGGTGGCAAGCTGCGCAACAACTTCGGGAACTCAACCTTGATGTTTCGTTTGTGGCAATGGATGTGGCGAACCAAGAAAGCATCCGCCAGGCTGCGATGACGGTCAATGAGCAGTATGGGGCATTAGACGTATTGATCAATAATGCCGGTGTGTACTTAGATGGAAATCAAAAACTGGTCGATATGGAACCTTCCGTTCTTGAGCGGACGATGGCCACGAATTTCTTTGGCTCCTACTATGTGATTCGCTCCTTTCTCCCTCTTATGGAAAAGAAAGGATATGGACGGATTATTAATATTTCTTCTGAATATGGGGCGATGAGGGAAATGTCATATCCGGGAGTAGGAGCTTATAAATTATCGAAACTTGCCCTCAATGGCTTAACACAGCTGATCGCAGCAGAAGTGAGCGGTGATATCAAGGTCAATGCCGTCGATCCGGGGTGGGTCCGTACGGATATGGGCGGGCCATCGGCTCCCCGATCGCCAAAGCAAGCCGCCCAGTCAATCCTTTGGTTGGCAGAGATCGGGCCTGACGGACCGAACGGCGGATTTTTCCGAGATGGAAAACGAATAGATTGGTAGCCAGCAAGAACAGTGTAGTGAATACCTTTGCCAAAAGATCAAGGGGTATGTTGCATCAACGGTTGTGAACGAGTGTTCCTATGCGAGAGGAACGCTCTTTTTTTGTTATGTTTAACAACAAAAATATAATTAAATTCAATAATTATTTATTGAAAAACGATAAACCAACGATTACAATAAAAACAAAAACGAATCAGTGAGGTGCTTGCGGTGAAACGAGAAACGCTTTTTTTGAAGGTGGCCTTGGTGTTGATCGGCCTTCCGGTTCTGGCGTTGTGCTTGTTTTTGGTGCCGGCGCTTGCGAAGGTGGCGGTCAAGCTGGTGCCGGCGCTCCCTTGGATCAAGTATTTCGTTTATCTTGTGTTTGAGGCGTCCGCGCTGCCGTTTTATTTTGCGCTCTATCAGGCGTTTCGGCTGTTGACGTATATTGATCAAAACAGCGCGTTCTCTGAGCGGTCGGTCGAGGCGTTAAAGAAGATCAAATCTTGCGCTGTGGTCATCTGCGGGCTGCATCTGCTCGCTTTGCCGCTGTTTTATCTTTTTGCCGAAAAGGACGACGCTCCGGGGGTCATTTTCGTCGGGCTGCTGGTGCCGTTTGCGTCGCTCGTGATCGCTGTCTTTGCCGCTGTGCTGCAAAAGCTGCTGCAACAAGCCGTTGACATCAAACAAGAAAACGAGTTGACGATTTGAGGTGGATGACATGCCGATCATCGTGAATCTTGATGTCATGTTGGCGAAGCGGAAGATGAGCGTCACGGAGCTGTCGGAGAAAGTAGGGATTACGATGGCGAATTTGTCGATCTTGAAAAACGGAAAGGCGAAGGCGATCCGCTTTTCGACGTTGGAAGCCATTTGCAAGGCGCTCGACTGCCAGCCCGGGGACATTTTGGAGTACCGAAGCGATGAAGGGGAATCGCATTCGTAAGCGGGGGAGGGGGCGGCTTGAAAGGGGAGAAACACGCGGCAGCGGCGGGGGAATGCCCGCCTTGCTGGCTGGTTGCGGTTCGGAGGTGTCTCTGTTCTGGAAAAGCGCGGCTCATCAAAGCGTTTGTGCAGCTTGTTCGCTTCGGTTGGGCGCAGGCGTTGTCCTGCGTGTTTCCGGTTGTTATTTTTGCTTCATTGGCGCTGACGAAGCTCGCGCCGCTTCCTTTGTTGCCGCGGTATGACTGGCTGCTTGTCATTTGCCTTCTCATGCAATGGTGGATGGTGCGCTCCAGGCTGGAAACGCGGGATGAGCTCAAAGTCATCACTGTCTTTCACTTGATTGGGCTTGCATTAGAGCTGTTTAAGGTGCGTATGGGTTCATGGTCGTATCCGGAGGAAGGATATACGAAACTGTTTGGCGTGCCGCTGTACAGCGGCTTCATGTACGCGAGCGTCGCGAGCTATCTTTGCCAGGCGTGGAGACGGCTGAAGGTGGAGCTCGTGCGCTGGCCGCCGTTTTGGCTGGTCGTTCCGTTGGCGGGGGCGATTTACGTGAACTTTTTTACCCACCATTATTGGATGGACGTTCGCTGGTGGTTAGCAGGCCTTGTGATTCTCGTTTTTTGGCGCTCGTGGGTCGCGTATGAGGTCGGGGGAATTCGGTATCGGATGCCGCTTGTTCTGTCCTTTTTGTTGATCGGTTTTTTCATTTGGGTCGCGGAAAATATCGCCACCTTTTTCGGGGCTTGGCAATATCCAAATCAAGCGAGGGCGTGGAGCCTCGTTCATGTCGGGAAAGTCAGCTCGTGGGTGTTGTTGGTCATTGTCAGTTTTCTCATCGTCGCGACGTTAAAGCAAGTGAAGGGCGGTGGAAAGGAAAAAACAGGCGGGACGTCCGCGGACGTAGCCCAAGCCGGGGCGGGCCGAGCAGAGGCCGCCCGCTGTTGAGGCGGCCCGGCTCTGGTTATCCGAGATGCGCCTTGATTTCTTCAATTTGGGCAAGGTGGCGTTGTTCATGGTAGCTGACAAATTCCACCCATTGCTTTAAGCTTAGGGGGCCGAAAACCGGATGGGGGAACGATTTGGCTTCCAGATCAGCCGGGTCGGCTTGCTCGACGATTTGACGCAGCCGCTGCCGCGATTGACGCAATTTTTCCTCCAATTCCCCCCACGTGAAACGCCGGTCGCTCGGACGGGCGAAATCGGGCGCCTCCACTTTTTTGGAACGGTCAAGGGTGAGGTGGATCGGCTTTTCGCTGACGGGTTGGCTCGCGCCGTGCGTCAATGTCTGGGCGATCATGGCGGCGATCGATGTTTCGATAAGGTGCAAGTGTTCGAGCACTTGGGCGATCGTCCAACTCCCTTCAGCCACCCGGGTGTTGAGTTGTTCATCCGACAGAGCGGCCACGCTTTCAAGCAGCTGTCGGCGCACTTGTTCCTGATGATCCATGATTTTCCCTCACTTCGGTCTGGATTTGACTTCATCGTACTATAAAGAAAGCGGGCCGTAAAGCCGTTTTGTGTTCGCCGTGATGACCGTTTTCACGCGCTCAATCTCTTCGCCGTAATGCGTTGCCACGACGCGGACAGAGTCAAATAAAAACAGCGGCGTTGTCGGTTTTCCGTGAAACGGACCGGCAAATGGCCATGGACCGTCCGTTTCGAGAAGCAGCTGCTCGAGCGGGATGAGGGGCAATAGCGCTTGGTCGCGCTCGCGATAGCATACCTCGGGAGTGACGGAAATGTAGTAGCCGCACCGGACGATGCGTTGCACCGTCTTTGCGCTTGCCTTCAGCCAATGGAAATGGGCGTTCCGGACGCCAGCTTGCTGCACGATGGCCAAGGCGGTTTCGGCTCGGTCGTGGACGGCATGAAGCACGAGCGGCAAAGAGGCATCGACGGCGATGGCGGCGATTTGCGCCAACAAGTCGCAATAGCGAGGCAATTGGGCCGACGCCTCGGCTGAGTAGTACGGCAGCCCGACTTCGCCAATGGCAGCGAGCTGCGGCCGCGCTTGCTTGATGAGTGACGTCCATTCATTCCAATCGGCCGGGCTGGGCATTGGACGTTCCGGATGAAAGCCGATGGCGGCGTAGACGAAAGACGGAAACCGTTGCTTGAGCTCCAGCGTTCGGTAGCTGGAGCTCAAGTCGGTGGAGACGGCGACGACGCCGGTTATGCCTGCCTCTTGCCAACGCTTGATTTGTTCGTCTACCCGGGCGTATTGGTCGAGATGAAGATGGGCATCGATCATCGGCGCGACCTCCCCCTGTCGCCGCAGCGTCCTAGCGGCTTCCTCTTCATTCTTTGTCGATTTGATATTTGCGGATGCGGTATTGCAAGTTTTGCCGGCTTAGGCCAAGCGCTTTGGCGGTTTTGGTGATGTTGAAGCCGTGATGCTGCAGCGCCTTGCGGATGTAGTAAATTTCGACCTCTTCCATGTATCGGTCAAGCGGCAAAATATCATCCGTATCGAATAGAAAATCGGTCTTGGCCTCGTCAGGGGCGAGCTTGGCCCGGAAATACGCCGGCAGATGGGCGAGCGTGATCACCGTGTCTTGTTCCATCGTTTCCATCGTTTCCAAGATGACGGCCTCTAGTTCGCGCACATTGCCGGGCCAGCGGTAAGCGAGAAACGCCTCTTGCACATCCTCATCGAGCCCTTCCACCGTCAACCCATAGCGTTCGTTGCCTTGGCGGATGAAATGAGCCGCCAAAGGCAAAATGTCCTCCCTTCTCTCGCGCAGCGGGGGCAACACGATGCAGTGGACGGCGAGCTGGTAGTAAAGCGGCTTCAGCAGTTCCCCCGTTTGCACGGCGTCAATGGGGTCGCCGCTTGTCGAAGTGATGAGGCGGACATCGGCCCGAACAGGTTCATGGCCTTGGGCGCGGACAAACTGTTTTTCTTGCAGGAAACGGACGAGTTTTTGTTGGAGCGGCAGACTTAACGAGTCAATATCGTCAAGCAGGACGGTGCCGCCGTTCGCCTGTTCGAACAAGCCGGGCTGAATCTCGCCGTTTGCTTCGCTGCCAAACAGCATCGTTTCCAACCAGTCGTCGGGGAGCGACAAACACGTTTGCGCCAAAAACGGTTTGGCGCGCCGCTCGCTTTCATAGTGAATGCAAGAGGCGAGCAAATCTTTTCCCGTTCCTTTTTCGCCGATGAGCAGCACAGGCGCTTCAGAGCGGGCGGCATGGCGGGCTAGGCGGATCGCCGTTTGCATCGCCTTGCTTTGGCCGATGATGTCAGCCAGCGTCCGTCCTGGTTCGCTGCGTTGGTACTGCTCGGCAATCAGTTTGCGAAACTTTGTGACATCTTTGGCGATTTCCACTGCACCGATGATGCGCCCGTCTTTCCGCAAAGGGTGTGTCTGATTGACCGTTGTCACGGCTTGTCCTTTGTTATTGAAATAGGTTTGCTGCTTGTTCAGAATGCTTTCACCGGTGCGCAGCACTTCAAGCAAGGTGCTCGGCTGCTCCGGATGAAAGTGGAAGACGTCTAAAATGTTTTTATCGAGCACGTCCTCAACATCCATGCTCTCAATTTCCCGCATTTTTCGGTTGTAAATGACGGTTTTTCCATGTTGATCGACGGCATGGATGCCAAGGTCGATCATTTCGAGAATTTGCTCGTACATCGATAAAAGCGTTTCCATATCCCGGTTCACGATCAGCACCTCTCTTTTTTGTATTATAGCATAAGGCGGACGGGAGACAGGAAGGAAAAGAAAGATGTGAAAAAATTTTTTGCTAAATATATTGAAAATAGAAAAAAATAAATTCATAATAAAGTTGTGATACAGTAGAAATTGAAAAATAATTTTGCATAAAAGGAGGTTGCTATTCGTTGATAAAAATGTAAGCGGTTGCGGAATCTATCATAAGAGAGGGGAGAGTTTTCAGATGCAACCAGTGCAAGAATTAAAACGGGAATTAAAAAGCAGGCACTTGTTTATGATTGCCCTCGGCGGGGTGATCGGCACGGGTTTGTTTTTAGGATCAGGATATACGATTCATGAGGCAGGGCCAGGGGGAGCGGTGGCCGCTTACTTATTCGGCGGTCTCGTCATGTATTTGACGATGCTTTCGCTAGGAGAATTGGCCGTGAGAATCCCCGATGCCGGGTCGTATCAGACGTATGCGACGAAATTCATCTCGCCGGCTGCCGGCTACTGCATCGGCTGGCTGTCTTGGCTCAATTGGTCGGTGACGGTTGGCATCGAGCTGCTCACGGTCAGCATTTTGATGAAGCGATGGTTTCCTGATGTGCCGACATGGGTGTTTTGTGCGGTCTTTGCCTTGTTGTTGTTTTTGATCAACGCCTTGTCTGTCAAAGGGTTTGCCGAGGTCGAGTTTTGGTTTTCCAGCGTGAAAGTGCTGACGGTGATCGCCTTTATTGTGCTTGGATTGGCGGCGATGTTTGGCGTCATCCAGATGAAAAACGGGCAGCCTGCTCCGTTTCTCTCCAACTTCACTGACCATGGCGGCTTGTTCCCCAATGGGTTTTGGGCGATTTTTACGACCATGATTCTTGTGAACTTTTCCTTCCAAGGGACGGAACTGGTCGGTGTGGCTGCAGGGGAAAGCCGAGAGCCGGAGAAGACGGTGCCGGTGGCGTTGCGCAATACGGTATGGCGCATTTTGATCTTCTTCATTCTGGCGATTTTTGTGCTGGCCGGTTTGTTTCCGTGGGAGAAAGCGGGTGTGGTGGAAAGCCCATTTGTGGTCGTGTTTGACAACATTGGCATTCCGTATGCGGCCGATATCATGAACTTTGTCATCATTACCGCGGTGCTGTCGGTGGCCAATTCAGGATTGTACGCAACGTCGCGCGTGCTTTGGTCGATGTCGCGCCAAGGAATGGTGACGCCGTTTTTCAGCAAACTGTCGAAGCGCGGCGTGCCGATTAACGCGCTGATCGCCAGCATTGCCATCGGATGCTTGTCGCTTTTATGCAGCATTTACGCGGAAGATACGGTGTATGTTTGGTTAACGGCGATCGCCGGGTTTGGCGCGGTGACCGTCTGGGCGTCGATTGCGCTGTCGAGCTATTTGGGACGGAAGGCGTTTTTGCGTGAGGGCGGCGATGTGCGCGATTTGAAGTATCGGACGCCGCTGTATCCATTCGTGCCGCTGGCGGCGTTTGCGTTAAATATGGCGACGATCATCGGATTGGCATTCATTCCGGATCAGCGGATCGCGCTTTACTGCGGGATTCCGTTTTTGCTCGCTTGTTATGGTTACTACCATCTGGTGGCGAAAAAACGACTTCGGCCTCTGAACGTGGAAAAAGAGGAGCTGACGGTTGCCAAGTAAAAATCATTGAAAAAAGCCATAATCATTTGCATAATATAACTATGAAACCGTTTTATAACGAAAAAATTTTTTGCTTGTTAAAAGGAGGACGACGAAATGGTGCAGCCATACAGACATGAACCGCTCACCGACTTTACTGTGGAAGCGAACCGGGACGCGTTTTTGGCAGCGCTCAAGAAAGTGGAAGGCGAACTCGGGCGCGATTATCCGCTCGTGATCGGCGGCGAGCGCATCATGACCGAGGACAAGATCACGTCGATCAATCCGGCCAATAAGGCGGAGGTGGTCGGCCGGGTGGCGAAAGCGAATCAAGAGCTCGCCGAACGGGCGATGAAAGCCGCCGATGAAGCGTTCCGCACGTGGAGCCGGACGAGTCCGGAAGCGCGGGCCGATATTTTGTTCCGGGCGGCGGCGATCGTGCGCCGGCGCAAGCACGAATTTTCCGCCTGGTTGGTGAAAGAAGCCGGAAAACCGTGGCGCGAGGCAGATGCCGATACAGCAGAAGCGATCGACTTTATGGAATATTACGGCCGGCAAATGTTGAAGTTGAAAGACGGCATTCCGGTGGAAAGCCGTCCGGGGGAAACGAACCGCTTTTTCTATATCCCGCTTGGCGTCGGCGTCGTCATTTCACCGTGGAACTTCCCGTTTGCCATTATGGCGGGGACAACGGTCGCTTCGCTTGTGACGGGCAATACGGTGCTGTTGAAACCGGCGAGCGCCACGCCGGTGGTGGCGTATAAATTTGTGGAAGTGTTGGAAGAAGCGGGACTGCCGGCTGGTGTCCTCAACTACATCCCGGGCAGCGGAGCCGAAGTGGGCGACTATTTGGTCGACCATCCGCGCACGCGGTTTATCAGCTTCACCGGCTCGCGCGATGTTGGCATCCGCATTTACGAGCGGGCAGCGAAAGTGCACCCGGGACAAATTTGGCTGAAGCGTGTCATCGCGGAAATGGGCGGCAAAGACGCCATCGTTGTGGACAAGGAAGCCGACCTGGAACTGGCGGCTCAATCGATTGTCGCCTCGGCGTTTGGCTTTTCGGGGCAAAAATGTTCGGCGTGCTCGCGCGCGATCATCGTCGAAGATGTGTATGATCAAGTGTTGAACCGCGTCGTCGAGCTGACAAAGCAGCTCAACGTCGGCGACCCGGCGGAGCAAGCGACGTTTATGGGGCCGGTGATCGACCAAAACGCGTACAACAAAATTATGGAATATATCGAAATCGGAAAACAGGAAGGCCGTCTGATGACTGGCGGAGAAGGAGACGATGCAAAAGGCTTCTTCATCCAGCCGACAGTGTTTGCCGATGTCGATCCGAATGCGCGCATTATGCAGGAAGAAATTTTCGGTCCGGTCGTCGCGTTCGCCAAAGCGCGCGACTTTGACCATGCGCTCGAGATCGCGAACAACACAGAATACGGCCTGACAGGCGCTGTCATTTCGCGCAACCGAGCGAATCTCGAAAAAGCGCGGCAGGAGTTCCATGTCGGCAACTTGTATTTCAATCGCGGCTGCACGGGTGCGATCGTCGGCTATCAACCGTTTGGCGGCTTCAATATGTCAGGGACGGACTCGAAAGCCGGCGGTCCGGATTACTTAATCCTCCATATGCAAGCGAAAACGGTATCGGAAATGTTTTAAGGCAAAGGGGCTGACCCAACAGGCGATCTCCCCTCAAGAAAGACACAACATATCGTGTGGCAGGGAAGCGGCTGGTGCTTATATAGCGATGAGAGAGGGTGTCCCAGTCCTTTTGGGACACCCCCTTTTGCAACGCAACGAAGAAAACGGAAAGGAGCGGTGAAGATGGCAACCAAATCGGAACAGCTCATTGCGAAGACGGAACAATACGGGGCGCGCAACTACCATCCCCTGCCGATCGTCATCTCGGAAGCGGAAGGAGTATGGGTGAAAGACCCGGAAGGCAACCGCTATATGGATATGTTAAGCGCTTATTCGGCGGTGAACCAAGGCCATCGCCATCCGAAAATTATTGCGGCGCTGAAAAAGCAGGCGGATCGTGTCACGCTCACGTCGCGCGCGTTCCATAACGACCAGCTCGGTCCGTGGTACGAGAAAGTATGCCGATTGACAAAAAAAGAAATGGTGCTGCCGATGAACACGGGCGCCGAAGCGGTGGAAACGGCGCTCAAAGCGGCGCGCCGCTGGGCGTATGACGTCAAAGGCGTCCCGGACAACCAAGCCGAAATCATCGTTTGTGAAGGAAACTTCCACGGCCGGACGCTTGCCGCCGTGTCGCTGTCGTCCGAACCGGCTTATAAACGCGGGTTTGGGCCGCTGTTGCCGGGCGTGAAAATCATCCCGTACGGCGATATCGAAGCCCTGAAAGCCGCGATCACACCGAATACAGCGGCGTTTCTTGTCGAGCCGATCCAAGGCGAAGCGGGCATCCGCATCCCGCCGCAAGGATTTTTAAAAGCGGCGTATGACGTATGCAAGCAACATAACGTCTTGTTCATCGCGGACGAAATTCAAACCGGGCTCGGTCGGACAGGGAAGTTGTTTGCCTGCGACTGGGAAGAGGTTGTGCCGGATATGTATATTTTAGGAAAAGCGTTGGGCGGAGGGGTGTTCCCGATTTCGTGCGTCGTCGCCAACCGCGATATTTTGTCGGTATTTGAACCCGGCTCGCACGGCTCGACGTTCGGCGGCAACCCGCTCGCTTGCGCGGTGTCGATTGCAGCGCTCGAGGTGATTGAAGAAGAGCGTCTAGCGGAGCGTTCGCTTGAACTTGGCGAATACTTCCTTTCGAAACTAAAACAAATTCAAAACGAGGATATTAAAGAAATTCGCGGCCGCGGCTTGTTTATCGGCGTTGAGCTGCATGGCCCAGCGCGCCCGTACTGTGAGGCGCTGAAAGAGCAAGGCTTGCTTTGCAAGGAAACACACGAGACGGTCATTCGCTTTGCACCGCCGCTCATCATTACAAAAGAAGAATTGGATTGGGCGTTTGAACGGATTGTGAATGTCTTGTCCCGTCCATAAATCGAGTCGAAGAGGCGAGTGAGACGATGGAAGAAAATATGTTTCTCTCCACCCAACGTGTGATCAAAGAGGCGCTGGCCAAACTTGGCTACGGTGAGGAGATGTATGATCTGTTGAAAGAACCATTGCGCGTCCTTACCGTACGTATTCCCGTCCGTATGGATGATGGAACGGTGAAAGTATTTACGGGTTACCGCGCCCAGCATAGCGATGCCGTGGGGCCGACCAAGGGAGGCATTCGTTTTCATCCGGACGTCACCGAGGAAGAAGTCAAGGCGCTTTCAATGTGGATGACAATCAAAGCCGGCATTGTCGGGTTGCCGTATGGCGGCGGCAAAGGAGGGATCGTCTGTGATCCACGGAAAATGTCCATGGGAGAATTGGAACGGCTCAGCCGCGGCTATGTGCGGGCAATCAGTCAGATCGTGGGGCCGTCCAAAGATATCCCAGCGCCAGACGTGTTTACCAACTCGCAAATTATGGCGTGGATGATGGACGAATACAGCCGCATCCGCGAGTTTGATTCCCCTGGCTTTATCACCGGCAAGCCGCTTGTGCTCGGTGGTTCCCAAGGCCGGGAAAAGGCAACAGCGCTCGGTGTCACGATTTGCATCGAAGAAGCAGCGAAAAAAGCGGGAATTGAGTTGCAGGGGGCGCGGGTCATTATTCAAGGATTCGGCAATGCGGGCAGCTTTTTGGCCAAATTTTTGCATGAAGCTGGAGCACGCGTCATTGGCATTTCCGATGCCTATGGCGCGTTGTATGACCCAAACGGACTAGATATTCCGTATTTGTTGGACCGCCGCGACAGTTTTGGCACGGTGACAACGCTGTTTGAGAATGTCATCACCAATCAGGAGTTGCTAGAAAAAGAGTGTGATATTTTAGTTCCGGCCGCGGTAGCGAATCAAATTACGCGTGACAATGCCGCGAATATTCGCGCTAAAATTGTGGTTGAGGCGGCCAACGGCCCAACGACGCTCGAAGCGACCAAAATCTTGACGGAACGGGGCTTGCTATTGGTGCCTGACGTGCTGGCCAGCGCCGGTGGGGTGACCGTTTCCTATTTTGAATGGGTGCAAAACAACCAAGGCTATTATTGGACGGAAGAGGAAGTGGTCGAGAAGTTGAAAGAGAAATTGGTGAGCGCATTTCATCGCGTCTATGAATTGGCCGAATCGCGCCGTGTGGATATGCGCATGGCGGCGTACATGATCGGGCTGCGCCAAACAGCAGAAGCAGCTCGCTACCGCGGTTGGGTATAACCGCTGAGAGACGAAGCGCAGCGGCAGGAGCCATGCTCCCCGGTTGGGCTTGTCTATTTTCGTAGAAGGAAAGGGAAAAAACATGAAGTGGCAGACGAAGGAGCAATTGCGGACATTGCTTTGCCGACTTGTCGAGCATGCCAGCATTAGCGGATCGGAAGCCGAAGTGCGCATGGCGGAGTATATAGCGGGCGAGTTGCAGTCGCTCGACTATTTTCAAGCGCATCCGGATTTGGTTCAGTTGCATTCAACTGGGGATGGCCGCTATTTTGTTACAGCCTTGGTCCAAAAAGCGCAGCATGTGCGCGATACAATTGTGTTGGTCAGCCATTTTGATGTGGTCGATGTGCAAGATTATGGAGCATGGAAAGAAATCGCGTTTTCACCGGAAACGATCACAGCACGGTTTTATGAACAAAAAGAGCAGCTCCCGGCGGACGTGCGAGCCGATTTGGAATGCGGCGAATGGCTTTTCGGCCGCGGCGTGATGGATATGAAATGTGGGCTTGCCCTGCATATGTCGCTCATTGAACAGGCATGTTCGGGTCGATTCGATGGAAATTTGTTATTGTTGACAGTGCCGGATGAAGAAGTCAATTCTGCAGGAATGCGTGCTGCTGTGCCTGTATTGGTTCAGATGGCAAAACGATATGGTTTGGACTATCGGTTGGTGCTTAATTCCGAGCCGATGTTTGCCCGCTATCCAGGCGATCAGACGAAGTACATTTACACCGGCTCGATTGGCAAAGTGCTGCCGGGGTTTTATTGCTATGGGAAAGAAACGCATGTCGGCGAACCGTTAGCGGGATTGAATGCCAATTGGATGGTGGCGCAAATTATCAATGAGCTCGAGTTGAATACCGATTTTTGCGAAGTGTCAGGTGAAGAAGTAAGCCCGCCTCCAACCAATTTGCTTCAAATGGATTTGAAGGAAGACTATTCTGTGCAAATCCCGCACCGGGCAGTGACGCTATATAATTTGTTTTTACAACAAAAATCGCTCGATGACGTCACCCAAGCGCTCGTCGAATTGGCGAGACGGGCGGCGGAGCGAATCGAGAAAAAGTATCAGGAACAGGCGGCTCGCTTTGCCCAATTGGAGAGATCAGTACCAACATCGATTTCTGTGAAAGTATGGACGTTTGCCGAGTTGCGGCAAAAAGCGGTGGAAATCGTTGGTGAAGAACAGGTGAAGCAACTCGAAAAACAGGTGTTCAGGGACGGGGCAGATCAAGACGAGCGGGAGCAAACCATCGAATTCGTTGATCAACTTGGCATGTTATGCAAAGATTTTGCCCCGATGATTGTGCTGTTTTATGCACCGCCGTATTATCCAGCTGTCAATTCAAGCAGTGATCCATTCATTCAATGGTTGGTATCCAAGCTGCAACAATACGTCCGTGAAACCTATGGCATTACGCTCGTACAGCAGCACTATTTCGGCGGTATTTCCGATTTAAGCTATGTCGGGCTGCAACAGCCGCCGGCATCATTGCAGGTATTAGCCGCAAACATGCCGATGTGGAATCAGGGCTATACGCTGCCGATTGAAGCGCTTGCCGAATGGAACGTTCCCGTTTTGAATGTGGGGCCGGTTGGCCGTGATGCCCATCAATGGACAGAACGCCTGAATGTGCCCTTTGCGTTTGACATCGTAAAGGATTGGCTTGTGTATACGATCGATCAAGTATTTGCCAAATACCAATAAGAAAGATGGTCTCTTCAATGTGACGTTCTTAGGGGCCAGCTCAAGCAGCAAGGGGGTGCTGAAAAACCCCCTTTTTTTGTGCTTGAATTCAAACAAAGCAACGGTGAGCCTTTTTTTTGCATAAGATGGTCTTGTATATTACCATAAAAAGCATAGTCACATACATAAGCAAAAAGAAAAACGCATACATACACAACATGCAGGTCATGCGGAAGGAGGAATGGTGTCATGCAGGCATGGATCACTGATTTTATGGAGCAATTCGGTTACATAGGAATTTTTTTGATCATCGCGCTTGAAAATTTATTTCCTCCCATTCCATCGGAAGTCATTTTGCCGTTTGGCGGATTTATGACGACATACACCACCTTGACGGTTCCCGGCGTCATTGCGGCAGCGACAGCGGGTTCGGTTGTTGGGGCGATCGTGCTGTACGGCATCGGCCGGCTGTTGTCGGTTGAGCGGCTTGGGCGGATCATTGACCGTTGGGGCGGATGGCTGCGGGTGAAGCCGGAAGACATCGATAAGGCGAACCGGACGTTTCAGCGCTACGGGGTGTGGGCGGTATTCTTTGGCCGCATGATTCCGCTGGTGCGCAGCTTGATTTCGATTCCCGCCGGCATGGCGAAGATGAACGTGTGGCTGTTTGTCTGGCTGTCGGTGCTCGGAACGCTCATTTGGAATACGATTTTAATCTCGGTCGGGGCAGCGCTCGGTGAGTCGTGGGGGAAAGTATCCGAAGTGATTGGGATGTACGCCGAAGTGGTGTATATCATTATTGCTGCGATCATTTTGATTGGAGCTGTCCGCGTTTGGAAGCGGCGCCGGGCTTCTTAGTTCCGGCCTTTTTAGGGGATGGTCTTGCCAAAAAGGGCTGCCGCCCGAGGTTGATGTTCAGCCTTGGGGGCAGCTTGTTTTCATTTGTTCCAAACACTCTCGATCAGCAAGCGTCTTGCCTTCTGCTTGATATGAACAGCGAACTCAACATTCGCGCACGTTCAACACGAAAGAAGCAAAGGGAAGCCTCAACACGGGCAAAGGCGAAACAGGGGGGCAGGAAGGCGGCAGAAAACAGGTTTCGCCGTTGTCCTTGGTCCCTCATGGCTGCAAACACATCAGCGCCTCAACAATAAATAAATGAAATACGGCGCGCCGATCAACGAGACGACCACTCCTGCCGGAAGCGGTTCGGCGAGAACGTTGCGCCCGATCGTGTCAGCGGCAAGCAGCAGCCAACCGCCGATGAGCATCGCTGCCGGAATGGCTCGCTCATGGCGCGGTCCGACGATCATTTTGGCGATGTGCGGCGCCATTAAGCCGATAAAGGGGATGCCCCCGGTTACAGCGACGGCCGCTGCAGCGACGGCAACGGCGGTCGCCATCAGCACGAGCCGCTCGCGGCGAACATGAACGCCGACCCCGATGGCGACCGGATCGCCTAAATGCAAAAGGTTTAGCCGTTTCGCCCGATACAGGCCGATCAACGCACCGATGACAAGCCACGGCAGCATCGCCCAAATAAACGGCCAATCATCGCCCCAAATGTTGCCGTAAAGCCATCTGGCGATAAAGTCGACTTTCGTTCGGTCCGCGGCGGAAATGAGGACGATCATGAGCCCGGAGAGCGCCATCGAAAATCCGACCCCGGTCAAGATGAACGATACCGGCTGCAGCCCGGTTGTTTGATTGTAAGAAACGGCATAAATGGCCGCTGCCGTCAACAGCGCTCCGACGAAGGCGACGAGCGGCAGCGCGTAAAGAAACGTCCCGGCTTCAATCGGGAAAAATAAAAAGAATATAGCGACGCCCGCGCCGGCTCCGGCGTTGATGCCCAATATGCCCGGATCGGCGAGCTCATTTCGGGTGATGCCTTGCAGCATCGCTCCCGATAGGGCGAGCGCCATCCCGGCGAGCAACGTAATCACGATACGCGGCAGGCGGAGAGAAAACAAAATAAACGCTTCTTGCATCGAGCCGTAGCCAAACAGCGTCGGCACGATGCGTCCGTACGAGAGCGGCGCTTCGCCGGTGCCCAACGCGATGGCGGCCGTTGCCGCAATAAGCAACAAAAGCAGTCCCAACACGATCGTGATGCGTATTCTCATTCAAAGCCCCTCCCTTTTTTCCGCACGACAAACAAGAAAAACGGCAAGCCGATCACCGCAACGATGGCTGCCACCGGCGTTTCGAACGGGGCGTTGATCGTACGGGCCGCCGTATCGGCGCCGACCATGCCGGCCGCGCCGACCGTAGCCGACAGCGGGATGATGAATCGGTAATCGGCGCCGGCGATCGCGCGCACAAGATGAGGGATCATCAAGCCGATGAAGGTGATGTTGCCGGTGATGGCGACCGACGCTCCTGTCAATAAAAAGACAGCCAAAAACAGCCATGCTTTGACAATCGCTGTGTTTTGTCCGACGCCGACGGCGACGTCTTCGCTCAAGCTAAGAATCGTCAGCTGCCGCGAATACCGTACGGCAATGGCGAGCCCGATCACGATGAGCGGAATGATGACTGACAGCTGTTTCCACGACGTTCCGGCTACCCCGCCCGATGTCCACATCGAAACGTCTTTGGAAATATGAAAATAAAGGCCGACCCCTTCAGCGACGGCAAACAAAAGCGCTGAGACCGCCGAGCCGGCTAGGACGATGCGCAATGGCGAAAAGCCGCCTTTGCGGGCGGCGCCGATGCCAAAGACCATCCCTGCTCCCACAGCCGCCCCAAGCAAACAGGCGATGGTGATTGAGAGATAATGGGCGGAAGGAAAACAGGCCATCGTTATGGCCAACGCTGCGTTCGCTCCAGCGGTTAAGCCAAGCAGTCCCGGGTCAGCAAGCGGGTTGCGTGTCATTCCTTGCATGATCGCTCCAGCGACGGCGAGTCCGGCGCCGACAAAGGCCGCCGCCGTTTCCCGCGGCAGACGGAGCTCGCGAATCACGTCAAGCTGTTTGCCTTGTTCGTTGGAGAAGAGCGCCCGCCATACGTCGCTCCACGCGGTATCAGCGACACCGATCGCCATCGAGCTGAACCACACGGCCAGCAGCAGGACAAGTGAGAAGGGAAACGTATAACGAAACGGCCAGCGTCGGCGGTTGGCTTCCATCGGCGGATTCCTCCTTTTCACAAGAAAGGACGGGACATTCACGCACGGTGAATCTCCCGTCCTGTTGGTTATTGGCCTAAAAAGTGTTTCTTAAAGAAATCAAGCTGGTGTTCTAATGTAATCGGATCATTGAAATAAAAGGATTTGGCATCGGCAACAAACATATGCCCGTTTTTCACTGCCGGAATGTTTTTGAACGTGTTGGTTTCCATGAATGACGTGTCGCTGTCGCTATATTTGCTTACGATGAGGTAATCGCCGACAAATTGCGGCAGCGCTTCGAGAGAGACAGCGTAATAACCGGATTTGAGCGCGTGCTCTTTGACTTTCTCTGGCATTTTCAGCTTCATTTCTTGGTATAAAATTTCTGTTCCGCGTCCCCAGTTGTTTCCGAAGACGTAAAGCTGCTTATCGAAGTTTTCCATCACGGTCACCGTGGCGTTGTCGCCGATTTTCGCCCGGATTTGTTTTCCGGCTTCTTGTGCCCGTTTTTGGAAATCGGCAATCCATGCTTTCGCCTCTTTCTCTTTATTGAGCAATTTTCCGTATTCTAAAATCAAGTCTAAGTAATTGAGCTTTCCGTATGTAAACGTGACGGTTGGAGCGATCTTTTTCAGTTTTTCGACGTTTTTTGTATTGGATAAGCCAACAATTAAGTCCGGTTTTAATGCCATAATTTTTTCGATGTCTTCATCGGTTACGGTCTGGGTATTTTTGAGCTTGTCCTGAAGAAGCGGATTCATTTTCGACCATGAATCGGCTCCGACGATTGGCACATCGAAGGCGGCGACATATCCAGCACCCCATAACGCCACAACGCGTTTCGGATGAGCAGGCACTTCGATTGGCCCGTTTTCTGATTGATAGGTCATCGTTTCCTTTTCTTTTTTAGCGGAAGGAGCGTTGGTTTCCTTCTGATGATTGGCGGCGTTGCCGCACGCGCTTAACACAAGGATAAAAAGAAGCAACAAGGAAAGCCATGTTTTCCTCATGATGAATAAGCCTCCTTAAGTAAATGATAGGTGAAACAAACCGGTTTGTTCGTCCGCGGGTCGCGGCCGATGTCAGCGTCAATGCCAAACACGTCGCGAAGCACATCACGGCAGATGACGTCTTCGCTCGGCCCTGCTTTGACGATTTGGCCTGCTTTCATAGCGATCACATAGTCGGCAAACCGCGCCGCCTGGTTAATGTCATGGAGCACCATGACGATCGTCCGCCCTTCTTCTTTATTTAGCCGTTCAAGCAGCTCGAGCACCTCGAGCTGATGGGCGATGTCCAAATACGTCGTCGGTTCGTCCAAAAAGATGATGTCCGTCTCTTGAGCGAGCGCCATGGCGATCCAGACGCGCTGCCGCTGTCCGCCGGAGAGGGCGTCAACCGGCCGATGTTTCAAATCGGCTGTTTTTGTCACGGCAAGCGCCCAGTCGATCGCTTCGTAATCTTGTTTCGTTAGGCGGCCCCATCCTCTTTGATAAGGAAAGCGGCCGTACGAGACGAGCTCAGCGACGGTCAATCCGCTTGTCGCTTCCGGCGTCTGCGGCAAAATGGCCATTTTTTTCGCCAGCTCTTTCGTTGGCTGTTGTGAAATCGCTCGGCCATCCAACATCACCGCGCCGAATTGCGGAGAAATGATGCGCGTCAGCGTCTTGAGCAGCGTCGACTTGCCGCACCCGTTCGGACCGATAATGGCGGTGATTTGCCGGTCGGGAATGCGGACGGACAAGCGTTCGAAAATCGTCCGGTCATCGTAGCGGACGGTCAGTCCTTCGGCGTATAGGCGGACCATGCGGCCACCTCCTTTTGAACTAAGAAAATGAGAATCAATATCATTAACAAGCTTTATTATAGCGAATTCATGCGCAAGAAGACAATACATTTTTGTGAATCAACGATGAATTTTCGCGGCGAACGTCTATACAAGTTGAAATTTTGTTTTACATCATATGTGCTTGTACTTAGAAGGCTGGTGAAAAACGGCTGCCACGAGCAAATCAGCGGCATTTCACCAAAAAAGAAGGCTGATTTCGCCAGGCTTCTCTAACTGAGAAACAGATGGAACAGCACAATTTTGTACGAAATCAACGCCCCTTTAGAGGAAAACCGAAGCGAAAAATGAGAAATTCTTTATTGAAACTTATATAGAAGTCTCAATCGATGAGCGAACGTGTAAAACGCAGAATTGGTGCTGCAACGTGTTTGTATTGGCGAAATCATCCTGTGAAGCAGCATTTTCCCTTCCATCACCGGCTTTCTAGAGCTTCGGTTTCAACGTGTTGCTGCCGATTCCAGCGCCCGCTGCTTTTTTGACTGCAAACCTACCAAGCGATGATGCAGAACGGCAACCGATTTTGTGTGTCTGCTCGGTGCAAATAGTTGTTCTGTCACAAGAAAGCAGGTAACATAAATAGGGAGGGGTATTTTTTGAATTATAGAAATTATTTGTATTTTGGGAGGGGAAGAAGATGAATTTCACGCTGCCAGCCGAGATTGAATGGTTAAAAGAAAACGTCCGCAAATTTGTGAGCGAAGTCGTCGAACCGGTGGCGATGGATATTGAGGAAAATGATCAGATTCCGCAAGATATCATTGAAAAATCGAAAGAAATGGGGCTGTTTGGATTAAGCATTCCGGAAGAGTACGGCGGCCTCGGCTTGTCGATGGTCGGCAAATGCGCCATTTACGAAGAGCTCGGCAAAACGCATAACGGCTATACGACGTTAATCGGCGCCCATACCGGCATCGGCACCGTCGGCATCGTCGAGCTCGGCACGGAAGAACAAAAGCAGCGCTATTTGCCAAAGATGGCGACGGGCGAATGGATCGGCGCTTTTGCTCTCACGGAGCCCAGCGCCGGATCAAACGCCGCTGCGATCAAAACGACCGCCGTCCGCAAAGGCGACCGCTACATTATCAACGGCTCGAAACATTATATTACAAACGCCATTGACGCCCACGTGTTTACGGTGATGGCGGTCACCGATCCGTCCAAAGGTCCGAAAGGCATCACGTCGTTTATCGTAGAAAAAGATTTTCCCGGCTTTATCATCGGAAAAGTCGAGCGGAAAATGGGGTTGCGCGGGTCGCATTCGGCTGAGCTGTTTTTTGACAACTTGGAAGTGCCGGCCGAAAACGTGCTCGGGAAAGAGGGTGAAGGATATGTCAACGCCTTGAAAATTTTAGCGAACGGCCGCGTCGGTCTCGCCGCGCGCAACCTCGGCTCGTGCATCCGCCTGCTCGAATATTGCATGGAATACGCCGAACAGCGTGAACAGTTCGGCAAGCCGATCATCGAGCAGCAAGCGATCCAACATATGTTGGCGGAAATGAGCATGTTAATCGAAGTGCTGCGTTCGACCGTCTACCGCGTCGCCTGGATGGTCGACCAAAAGATGCGCGTTGTCAAAGAAGCGGCTATCGCGAAGCTGTTCGGTTCGGAAGTGTACAACAAAATCGCCGATATGGCGGTGCAGATTCATGGCGGCCTTGGCTACATGAAAGACTACCCGATCGAGCGCTACTTCCGCGATGCCCGCATCACGAAAATTTACGAAGGCACTTCGGAAATCCAGCGCAACATCATTGCGAACGAACTGCGGAAAGAATACGGAAAAGGTCCATGAGCAACGTTTTGCCCTCCACCCGGGGATGAAAATCTCGCGTCAGTTCGGCATTTTCACGGAAAAGATCCATGGGCAGCACGATCTGCCCTCCACCCGGGGATGAAAATCCCCCTTTTCTTCCCATAATGAAGAATAGGCGCAAACAGTTCAACAGGACGTTATGCTTAATGGTGGCTTAGACCCTGTACGGAAAAGTGTTTGAATCCACTGGGTGCACCACCCATTGTCCGCCCTTTCCTGTGATAGAGGAAAGGTGACGACGAACGGAAAACTGCCGCATGTCTCCCGTGGATTCGCTGTTTGCGCACTCCATCATCGAAAAGGAGGCGTTTCATCATGGATGTCATCTATCCTCGCTGCGCAGGATTGGATGTTCATACCGAAACTATTGTCGCTTGTGCCCTATGGGAAGAAGAGGGGGAGATTCAAAAGGAGATCCAAACGTTCTCAACGTTCTCGAAAGGGCTTGGCGACCTGCTCGAGTGGCTCGAAGACCATGGGGTCACCCATGTCGCCATGGAATCCACCGGCGTGTATTGGAAACCGGTCTTTGCCTTCCTCGAGGGCTATGTCGACTTGACTTTGGCCAATCCGCAGCGGATCAAAAATGTCCCGGGAAGAAAAACCGATGTCTCTGACGCCGAGTGGATCGCCAAGCTGCTCCGCCATGGACTCATTGAAAAAAGTTTCGTCCCCCCAGCGCCGATTCGTGAACTGCGGGATTTTACCCGCCTGCGCAAAAAGTGGGTCGGACAGTTGAGTTCAGAGAAAAACCGGATTCAAAAAGTGCTGGAGTCTTCCAATGTCAAGCTGGGCTCCGTCCTCTCGGATCTCTTCGGCGTTTCCGGACGAAACATCCTTGCCCGGCTGCTCGAGAAGGGATACGTGGACAAGGACGAGCTGGATCAATGCCTGCGCGGCAGGCTCAAAACGAAAAAGCAGGCGGTGTACGATTCGCTGCTGGGCACCTTGACCGAACATGAGCTCTGTCTCCTTCGCCTCTTGTGGAAACACGTGGAGGAATGCGAGCGGCTCATCGAAGAAGTCGACCAGCACATCGACCGCCTGCTCGAGCCGTATCGGGAGGAAGTGGACTTACTGATGACCATGCCTGGAATCAAAAAACAAACCGCCGCCGTCATCATCGCCGAGATGGGAACCGACATGAGCGTCTTTGAAACGCCGGAACGGGCGGCTTCATGGACGGGGTTGTCCCCCGGCAACCATGAAAGCGCCGGAAAGCGAAAGAGCACGCGCACCACCAAAGGCAATCCCCATCTTCGATCAGCGTTATGCGAGGCGGCATGGTCAGCAGCTCGATCCAAGACACATCCCTTGTCCCGAAAATTTTGGTCGTTGGCGGCCCGATGCGGGAAGAAAAAAGCCCTCATCGCCACGGCTCGACGAATGTTGGTGATCATCTTTTGCATGATCTCCCGCAAAGAGTCGTTCCGCCAACCACAACTCATTTAGTATAGCCAACAGGCAGCCGGATGATACGAGATGCCCGAAAATGGGGCACCTCTGCTTTCCTATTGCCTTCTTTGGCCATTTTCAGTATACCCACACGGATCAGGAGCGTATACAGCACTCACCCAGTGGTGGGGATTTTCACGGAAAAGTGCAGGTGTAACTGAAACGCCGTCTGCTGACAGCAGGCGGCGTTTTTGCGCAGCGATTGTCGGAAAATGTCATCCGTTTTTTGTTGACGGAAGGAGGAAAAGGTTGCTAGAATGAGAGAAAATGAATGACTATTCATAACGCTCCGGTCATTTGTGCAATCTTCCTCTTAGATGACGACCTACCTTTTGTAACAAGGCTCTTTTTTGTAAGCCCTTACATAAATGAACTTGCCCCATGATCACTGATCGAGAAGCATCATATCCAGTGAGTTCAAGAAAAAATGGAAAAGGAGTGGTGAGCGTGCGGCGGACTCAACCGTTGGTGACGACGGGCAGCCGCGGGCTGCAGGAAGATTCGTTCCCGTTTCGGCTTTACCAAAAGGCAAAGCGGTTGGGGGTTTGGAATCCGGCGGACATTGATTTGACGCAAGATGTGAAAGATTGGGAGACGCTCCCTGTTCAGATGAAGGACGGAATTTTGCGGCTCATTGCCCAGTTTCAGGCGGGCGAAGAGGCGGTGACGCGCGATTTGTTGCCGCTTTTGATGGTCGTCGCCAAAGAGGGGCGGATCGAGGAGGAGATGTACTTAACCACCTTTTTGTTTGAGGAGGCGAAACATACCGAGTTTTTCCGTCTCGTGCTCAATGCGCTCGGCGTCAAAGAAGATTTGTCCCATTACCATTCAGAGACGTATCACACGATTTTTAACGACATTTTGCCGTCGGCGATGGGGCGGCTCGAGCATGACTCATCCCCAGAGGCGGTCGCTGAGGCATCGGTCGTATACAACATGTTTGTGGAAGGCGTATTGGCGGAAACCGGATATTATGGCTTCTATAAATCCCTCGAGCAAATGAAAGTCATGCCCGGCTTATTGAAAGGGATCGGCTATTTGAAAAAGGACGAATCCCGCCATATTGCGTATGGTACGTTTCTGCTTCAGCGGCTGATCCGGGAGCATCCGTATCTTCTTGAAGTCGTGATGAAAAAGATGGAGCAGCTCGCCCCGCTTGCCGTGAAACTCAATGAGGAAGCAGCGGCTCGCGATTCGATTTTCGGCCCCGACCACCATGCCGATATCATGAATTTCACCGCCCGCCAACTGGCAACGAGGATGGAAGTGTTGAAAAAAGCGCAGGAGAAGCCGTTTGACGAGCTGTTCGGTCTTGAGGAAAGCGAAAACGTTGGCTAGAAGTTGAGAGTCGAAAACAAGGAAGGGAGAAATCGTCATGACCACCCATGTGCAAGTGCATCATTTTCCGCTCTTCATTGACGGCCAATGGCAGCCGGCAAGCAGCGGGGAAACGTTTAACGTATACAATCCGGCGACCGGAGAGGCGGTGGCGACCGTCGCGAAGGCGACAGCCGAAGATGTGGATCGGGCGGTGAAGGCGGCGCGCAAGGCGTTTGACGAGACGGATTGGAAGACGATGAAACCGAAAGAACGGGCGCGTCTGCTCAATGCCATCGCCCAAGCCGTCGTCGCCAATGCCCAGGAGCTCGCCTATTTGGAAGCGATCTCAAGCGGAGGGACGATCCGGCGCATCAGCTCGATTGATATTTTGCAGACGGTCGATTTGTTCCAAACGATGGCGAATATCGTTCAAGAGTACCCCTTTTCGGAAACGTTACCGATTCCGCCATTTCCCGGACCGGCGCACAATTTTGTTTGGCGCGAGCCGATCGGGGTGTGCGCAGCGATTACGCCGTGGAATTTGCCGCTCATGATCGCATCTTGGAAAATCGCCCCGGCGCTGGCGACGGGCAATACGATAGTTGTCAAGCCGGCAAGCTATACGCCGCTATCGACGCTCAAGTTGGCGGAAATCATTTCGTGGTTCGTGCCTCCTGGGGTCATTAACGTAGTGGCTGGACCGGGCGCGGAAGTCGGGGAGGCGCTTGTCCGTCATCCGCAAGTGGACAAGGTGGCGTTTACCGGTTCAACCGAAGTCGGCCGCCGCATTATGGCGTTGGCGTCGGAAACGGTGAAAAACGTCACGCTTGAACTTGGTGGCAAGTCGCCGAACATTTTGCTTGATGACGCGGATTTGGAGATCGCCATTCCGGGCAGCTTGTTTGGCGTCTTTTTGCACTCCGGCCAGCTGTGCGAATCGGGAACGCGGTTGTTTGTGCCGGATCGGATGCATGATGAAGTCGTCGAACGGCTCGTCGCGCTGACAAAAACGCTGCAAATCGGCCACCCGCTTGACCCGGCGACCGATATCGGCCCGGTCATTTCCAAGCGGCAACAAGAAACGGTGCTATCCTATATTGAAGCCGGCAAACGAGAAGGGGCGACGCTTGTCTGCGGCGGTCATGCGGTGGATGTCCCGGGCTGTGAAGGCGGCCATTTTGTCGCGCCAACGATTTTTACGAATGTGAAAAACGACATGAAAATCGCCCAAGAAGAAATTTTCGGCCCGGTGTTGTCTGTCATTCGCTACCACGACGTGGAGGAGGCGGTGGCGATGGCGAACGATACGATTTACGGGCTGGCGGCCGGCGTTTGGACGCGCGATGTCAACAAGGCGTACGCCATCGCCGGGCGCTTGCGGGCGGGCGTCGTTTGGATCAATGATTGGCATATGCTGCGCAATGACGCGCCGTTTGGCGGCTACAAGCAAAGCGGCATCGGGCGCGAGATGGGCAAATATTCGCTTGATGCCTACACGCAGCTGAAACATGTGCATACGTCGATGGTGCCGGAGCTCGAGAAGCGCAAATGGTATCAAGTGCTGTTTTCGAAGCTGGGCGCAATGAGAAAAGCATAAAAAGGGGGACGGGGAATGACGACGTTAGCGAATTTTTGGCTGCGCACCGCCATTTACACCGGATCAAACGCCCGCGCGCTCGTGCCGGATTTGTTTCGCGGGCTCGGCGCCAAGCGGGTGCTGTTGCTTTCCGACCGCGGTCTGGAGCAGGCCGGCGTCGTCGGGAAGGTGGCCGATCTGTTTTGGCTGACGCCGCACGGGACTGGACCGGAACTGGCTGGCATCTTCCTAGATATCCGCCAAGATGCGGAAAGCGAATGCGTCAATGAGGCCGCGCGCTATGCGCGCGAAGTCGGCGCCGATGCCTTGTTGGCCGTCGGCGGCGGCAGCGTGTTGGATACGGCTAAAGGGGTGAAATACGCCCTGTTCAAAGGGTTGCGCGACATTAAAGAGGCCATTCCCGGCGGGTTGTTGTACGAGTCGTTTCCAAAAGCGCAATTCATGCCGATTCCGCACATCGCCATCCCGACGACCGCCGGCACGGGGTCGGAAGTGTCACCAATTGCAGTCATTTATAATGAAGAGTTGCGGTTGAAAACGAACATCATCCATCCGTTTATTAATGCCGATGTGGCGGTGCTCGACCCGGATTTGACAGTCGGGCTGCCGCCGAAGGTGACGGCGTTCACCGGCATGGATGCGCTCACCCATGCCATTGAGGCGCTCGCCTCGCCGACGGCGACCGCGCTTACGGATGCATGCGCTTTGCAAGCGATTCGTTTGATTCACGATTATTTGCCGCAGGCGGTTCACGACGGCGGGAACATCCGCGCCCGCTCGGAGATGCTGCAGGCGAGTTTGCTTGGCATCACCGCTTTCAGCTTTGCGTTAAACGCCATCCCGGTGCACAATTTCGCCCATGCGTACGGGGCGATGTTCCGCATTCCGCATGGGCTGGCGAATGCGGTCTTTTTGCCGGTCGTGATGGAAGCGATTCCGGAGTTGTATTTGCCAAAAGCGAAGCGGTTGGCTGAAGCGCTCGGCATTCACGATCACGGCCAAGCGGAAGAGGTGCTGCTCGCTAAAGCGATCGAGCGCATTCGCCGCTTGCGCGATGACATCGGGCTGCCGGCTGATTTTGCCGATTATCCGATCACGGACGAACAATTTGCCGCAACCATTCCGGCGGTCGCTGCCGACCCGGCAGCGGTCAGCTTTCCACTGCCTCCTGAACTGATTCGGGCGGTCGGCGAGCGCGTTGTGAAGTTGACAGTGGAAAAAGGATGAAGCAGGAAGAAACCGGTATCCCGCACATGAAGCGGGACACCGGTTTTTTGTGCCAGCGGTTCAGCCCCGCGGCCGCCCGATAACCGTGTCCAACGACCAAAGTTGGCTTCCGTTCAGCCATAAATACATCGACATGGATAGTACAATGTTATGCGGGCAGGTCCGCTCCATGCCTTTCGTTAGCCATTCGACCGGCAATGGGCTACAATGGAGGGGAAGCGTGTCAAAAGTAGAGGAGGATGGCCATGAAAATTGAAGTATGGTCCGATTTTGTCTGTCCGTTTTGCTATATCGGCAAGCGCCGTTTGGAACAAGCGCTGGAACAGTTTCCGCACCGAAACGACGTGATGGTCGTCTTCCGCAGCTTTGAGCTCGACCCGAACGCCCCAAATGAGACGCCGCTGACGATCCATGAAATCATTGCCAAAAAATACGGAATTACCGTGGAGGAAGCGAAGCGGGCAAACGCGGATATCGGCAGGCAGGCGGAAGCGGTCGGCTTGACGTTCCGCTTCGAGACGATGAAGCCGACGAATACGTTTGACGCTCATCGCTTGGCGCAATACGCAAAGGAAAAAGGGAAGCTTGATGATGTCGTCGAACGGCTGTTTTTCGCGTATTTCACCGAATCAAAGCGAATCAGCGACCGCGCTGTGCTCCTTGACATCGCGGAAGCGGCCGGGCTTGACCGAAGCGAGACGGAAGCGGTGCTTCATGGCGGCCGCTACACGGAGCAAGTGCGAAACGATGAAGCGGAAGCGGCCCGACTTGGCGTCCGCGGTGTGCCGTTTTTCGTGCTGAATGGAAAGTATGCCATTTCTGGGGCTCAGCCGGTTGATGTGTTCCGGCGGGCGCTAGAAACAGTGTGGGAGGAGGAACAACAAGCTTCGCCGTTGCGGCCGCTCGCTGACGAAGGCGGGGCATGCACGGACGGCAACTGCTCGATCGACGAAAAACTCGCTCGTTAAGCAAATGAACAACCGGCTCGAGTCCTCCGAGCCGGTTGTTTTTTGCCATTCCATTGAGGTGAGGCCGGTAGGATGAAGGCAAATCAGCCGCGCTTCACAAACAGCGGCAAGTCCGTATGCCCCATCGCGCGGACGTAGACGAACAGCTGCCCTTTATGGTGGATTTCGTGATCCATCGCCATTTGCAACAGCTGCGTGGCTGGGATGTGAATGCCAAAGATGGAAGTGAAATCGAGCGTCCGGTTAAAGTCGTCATCACTCATTGATTCGATGAGCTGCCTCGTTTTTTCCGTATACGTTTCCGCCAGCTTAGCCAAATTTGTCTCCGGTTCTTCGATTTTTTGCCGGAACAGCGATGGATCGCCGTGTTTCGCCGTGTTGGCGAAATTGTAAAAGCTAAACAGCATATGCGTCGCCAGCTGCTTCGCCGTCATCGACGTCGGCGTCGGTTTGTACTCATAATGCGCTTCGTCGATTTTGTTGATTAGTTCCAGCGTGACATGGCGATGTGAAAGGAAATATTGCACCCATTTTTGTGCGCGGGGCATGGCGATACCTCCTTTTGGTTAAGGATTCCTGTTTTCATTTTACCATAAACGTCTTCGTTATCGTCAGCGGGGAAGCTTGACCCGAAAGGTCGTCCCTTGGCCAAGAGTGCTGTGGACATCGATGGTTCCGCCGTGAGCCGATACGAATTCTTTGGCAATAGCAAGGCCCAATCCGGTTCCCCCGCGATTTCGCGTCCTCGCTTCATCTGTGCGGTAAAAGCGATCGAACAAAAAGGGCAAATGCTCCGGCGCGATGCCGATGCCTGTATCGGAAACATCAATTTGCAACATGGCGGGCTCTTCATCGATCATCACGTTTACCGCTCCACCCTCAGGGGGAATCATATCACTCCTGCTTGAGCTCCCTTTCCTTCATGGCAATGGAAGAAACTCCTCTTATTCATTACAATGAAAGTAAATCGTTCAGCGCTTTGTCCACACATGACGATGAATGGGAAAACGCAAAGTGGATGAGGAAAGGATGGGGAAAGATGAAACAGACCTCTGCGCCCGATCCGCTGCGGATCAAAGTGCTCATTGCCGATGACAATTCCTTTGTCCGCGAAGGGCTGCGGATCATCTTAAGCACGTATGACGAGTTTGATGTCGTCGCGACCGTAAGTGATGGGAAAGAGGCGGTGGAATATTGCCGGCATCATGAGGTCGATATTGCGTTATTGGATGTGCGCATGCCGAACATGAACGGCGTCGAAGCGACGAAGCTCATCTGTGAGCAGACGAAGGCAAAGCCGCTGATTTTGACGACGTTTGATGATGATGAGTACATTATGGATGCCATCCAATACGGCGCAAAGGGATATTTTTTAAAAAATACCGATCCAGAGCGAATCCGGGAAGCGATCAAAGCCGTTTATCACGGTCAAGTGGTCATGCAAGAGGTGGTCATGGAAAAAATCAAGTCCAATCTCAAAGAAGAAAAAGGACCGACGCCGAAAATCGACAAACGTCTGTTTACTGAGCGAGAGTTGGACATTATGGCGCTCATTGCGAAAGGGCTTTCGAATAAAGAAATTGCCAGCCAGCTATTTATCTCCGAGGGAACGGTGGCTAATTACATTACGTCCATTTTCAATAAAACGGGATTGCAGCATCGAACGCAAATCGCTGTTTATTACCTGACGGGGAAAATCGGTTGAGGGAGCGGTATGGAACGTTTGCTTCTGTTTTACAAACTCATTGTATGGGGATATGCAGCGCTTGATTATATCTCATCGGAACAGAGGAATGAATCTTGGTTTGTCTTGTCCTCTCTGATTTATTTTTGTCTCAGTTTGTTTGCTTCTATCGTTCGAAATGTAAGGTGGAAAAAGGGAGCGGCGCTGTGTTCCGTTTTCCTTGTGATCCTTTCAAGCGCCTATGTGGAGCCGTCATTTGGTTTATTGCTGTCTCTCAATGGATATGAGTTGGCTTCGTTCTATATTCCCCGACTATGGGGGATATGGGTGGTGCTGCTTGTTCCCATTGTTTGGCTTGGCCCTTCGGCAGCGAAATTGTATGGTCTTGTGGCGTTGTTCAGTCTTGTCAGCGTGACGACAGCCAAGCGCCATCTTGAGCGGATGAAACAACAAGAAGATCGTTTGGATCAACTGCGCAACGATTTGCATCGGCTGACAAGGAGTGTCAACGAATATCATCAATATATCAAGCAATCGGAATATATGTTGCAATTAGAAGAGCGAAACCGTCTGTCACAGCGCATTCATGACCAAATCGGCCATTCGCTGACGGGGGCGCTCATTCAGATGGAGGCGGCCAAACGGTTGATGGATGGAGACCGCAACAAGGCAAAACAATTGTTGGAAAACGCCATCCACATTTCCAAAGAAGGCATTGAACAAATTCGGATGACCTTAAAACAGATGAAACCGCCGCCTGAGCAAATGGGGATCAATCGGGTGAAATTATTTATTGATGAGTTTTCCGCCCAACATCATCTCCCGATTCCACTCGTATGCAAAGGGGATCTGGATGTGATTACGCCAATCCAATGGAAAGTCATTTATGAGAACATTGCCGAGGCGTTGACGAATGCGATCAAATACGCCGAGGCCACCGCCATTGCCGTTGAGATTCACGTCTTGAATCGAGTCATCAAGGTGGAAGTGAAAGATAACGGGAAAGGTGCGACCAAGATCAAGAAAGGGCTTGGGATCATCGGCATGGAGGAACGGGCGGCCTCTGTTCATGGCACGGTCATTGTCGATGGGACAAACGGGTTCTCTGTCACAACGTTGCTTCCGATTCATGAGTAATTCGTGAATTTTCTCATGTCAACGAGATGAATTCCTGCACTTACAGGAGTTCATCTTTTTTTCTATAATCAATAACACCAAGTATGGAAAGAAGGTGGAACGGTGAACATGTTGGAAATCAAGCAGGTCACGAAAAAATTTGGCGACTTCATTGCGGTGGATCATATGTCCCTCTCTGTCGCCGAAGGAGAAATCTTTGGCTTTCTCGGAGCCAACGGAGCGGGAAAAAGCACCACGATCAATATGATTGCCGGGTTGCTGCGCCCGAACGCAGGTGAAATCAGGATTCTCGGCAAGGACATCACTAGGCACCGCCAGTTTGCCAAACGACAGATCGGCATCGTGCCTCAAGAAATCGCCATCTATGAAAATTTGACGGCGTATGAGAATGTAGAGTTCTTTGCCGGATTGTATGGACTGCGCGGCGCGGAGCTGCGCCAGCGGGTGGAAGAGGCGCTTGAGTTTGTTGGCTTGAGTGATAAACGCAAACGTTATCCGAAGCATTTCTCAGGCGGGATGAAACGGAGGCTCAATATCGCCTGTGCGATCGCCCATCGGCCGAAGCTCATCATTATGGACGAACCAACAGTCGGCATCGATCCGCAGTCGCGAAATGATATTTTAGCTTCGGTCAAAAAGCTCAATGACATGGGATGTACGATTATTTATACAAGCCATTACATGGAGGAAGTTGAAGAAATTTGTACACGAATCGCGATCATTGATCATGGAAAGATCATCGCAGAGGGGACAAAGGAGCAATTGGAAGCGATGATTACCGATACAAAAGATATTTGGATAGAAATCAGGGGCATGGATCAGCTCAACAAGCAGCATCTGCAAGACATTCCCGGGGTCAAGGCGGTGCAATGTGAAGAAAATATGATTAAAATCAGTTCGGACATCAATGTCAATAATTTAAATCAAATTGTGCAATGTCTGATCAATGACGGGGTGGAGATCCGGTCGCTCGAAGACCAATCACCGAATTTAGAAACCGTTTTTCTTACGCTGACGGGGAGAAATTTGCGGGATTCATGACCGATCTTTCATTGTGCAAAGGAGGTGCTTCTTTTGAATATTGTTCGGATCGCGGTAAAGGAGATCAAAAGCGATTTTCGTGATGCCCGGACGCTGTTTTTCATGCTGCTGTTTCCGATCGTACTCATGTTCATCTTAGGAACAGCCCTTTCTCACGCGTTCCAATGGACGATTTCCATCGGTGAGGTACGCGTCTTCTACAAAGACCAAACAGCCGGGCAGTTGTCGGCATCTATTCACGCCATGGCTCAAGAGGCGAAGAAAGCCCATATCGATTTTCAAAAGGTGCCGGACGATATGAATGGAAAGCAAGCGGTTCAGGAAGGAAAAGCCGATGGATACGTCGAGATCGGCCTACACGGAGTTGAATTGTACACCAATGAACGCAACCAGATCAAAGGGGGCCTTGTTGAGGGGGCGATGGCCGCGTTTGTGGGCCAATATCAGCTGGCCATGGCCGTTTCGCAAGGGCAGCCGGGTTCGTTTCAGCCCAATCGAAATCCGCATGAGGAGTACATTCAAGAACGATCGCTGCGTTCCAAACGAAAACCGGGGGCGATGGATTATTATGCGGTGGCGATGACGACCATGATCGCTTTGTATAGCGCATTGCCTGGCAGCTCTTTGTTGCGGGGAGAGCGGACGCGGAAGACGGCTGACCGCCTTTTGGCGGCTCCTGTTCGCAAAAGCGAGATTTTTATTGGAAAACTGGCCGGAAACATCGTGGCGAATTTTCTTTGTGTGGCCGTAGTGATCTTGTTTAGTAAACTTGTTTTTCACGCGTATTGGGGGCGTCACTTCAGTCTCGTGTATTTGCTTCTGTTGACTGAGGTGGTATTGGCCATAAGCTTTGGGCTAGGGATGAGCTATCTGGCAAGGACAGAAGGAGCAGCGCGAACGATGGCGATGGTCCTCATTCAGCTCGCTTCTTTTTTCGGGGGTGCTTATTTTCCGATCGATGAAACGAAGTGGTTTGCTCATTTGTCGCCGCTTTCTTGGATGAATGAAACGATTTTTAAAATGGTATATGCCAACGATGTGTCCAGCGTGGTTCCAACCATGCTTCTCAATGTCGGTCTAGCGGCGTTGTTTTTATTGATCGCGGTGGCGTCTGTAGCGAGACGGGAGGGATTATAGGGTGAACGATGTGATTTGGTTGGTGAAGTATACGTTAAAGCGAACGTTCCGTCGAAAAATCAATTTTTTGTTATATTTTGGCACGCCGTTGGCGGCAATCCTTTTGTCTTTGTTTGCGGCCGGGGGCAACCCTGTCAAGGAGGTGCGCATCGGGATCGTCAATGAGGATCATGGACGGATTACCGATGATACGATCCATTTTCTGAAAAACATTGACCATCTATCAGTGAAAAGCGTCAAGTTGTCAGCAGTGGACGACCAAATCACCTCGCAAAAGGTGGATGGCGTGTTGATTTTTCGCCAAGGGTTTTCCGAAAGTGTCCAGCACGGCCAACCTCGGCCGATTGAACTCGTCTCGCTCAAGGGAGCGGAAATCACTACGTTTATCAAATCATACTTGCATGAATACATTGATCATCTGGCCACATTGGGGCGATTGGCCAATGGAAACAACGATCTCTTTTGGAAAATGTATGAACGGTATCAACACGCACCGTTCCGGTTGGCTATTCATTCATTATCCGATACATCCAAACAAAAAGCGATCACGTATCAAACGATCGGCTACTTGCTCATGATCATGTTAATGTCAGCGGGAAATTTGACGGAGATCATCATCAAAGAAAGAGAAGAGCGCACGTATTCTCGATTATTGACGACACCGATTCAAGCCAGAACGTATGTGTTATCGAATGTTGTGGTGAATGTGTTGGTCATAACGGTACAGATTATCGTGACCTTTGTGGCGATGAAAAACATCTTTCATATTTATCCTAACGTTCCGATGTGGCAAATGGCCCTCGTACTTTTCGTTTTCTCTTTATCGGCAATCGGGTTGGCTTTGATTACGGTGATGCTGGCGAACAGCTCCACCTCCGCCGGAGCGCTGCAGCCATTGATCACCGTTCCGACCTGCATGCTGGCCGGCTGTTTTTGGCCCGTCGAGTTGATGCCGAAGTTTTTGCAAAAGGCGGCGTACTTTCTACCGCAACGGTGGGCGCTTGATCTCTTGGTGAAGCTGCAGGAGGGGCGTTCTTTTGGCAGTTTGTATTTGCATGTGTTGATTCTTCTCGCTTTTGCACTGACCTTTTTCCTTATTGCCGTTTATAAGTTCAACCGAAGCCAACAGAGTGGACAGTTTGTATAATGGTTTTCGGTGATTGCAGGCCGGTATGTTTGAATCTGCCATTTCCCAAGTTTGCGCGGCAAGTTTTCTTTTGCCCATCATGGGGCTGTATGGCTGTGGTGTTCATTCATATCGAACGGGAGCGTAAGGCACAACCGAAGAGAACGGTTGCGCCTTATTTCTTGGCCATGGGGAAGTATCTATGGCATTTTGGAGGATGATGCTTATGCTAATAGTGCCATATTCCTAAACGGAAAAAGCTGTGAAAGGAGAAGACAGATGATCAACATTTTTCTTGATCCTGGGCACGGCGGGAACGACACCGGCGCGGTCGGCAATGGATTGCGAGAGAAGGACATCACGCTGTTCATCGCCTTGGAGCTGCGCCGCCTTTTGCAAAGTGAGTACGAAGGAGTTTCGGTGCAGCTGAGCCGGACCAACGATGAGACGGTCTCGCTCAACGAGCGGACGGAGCGGGCCAACCGCTGGGGAGCCGATGTGTACATTTCCATTCACGTAAATGCGGGTGGGGGCACTGGATATGAAGATTATATTTATCATCGGCTCGATGAGGATTCTCTAGCGGCTCGCATTCGCGATGCCATTCACGAAGAAGTCGTCAAAGCCACAGGATTTCGCGACCGCGGGAAAAAGAGAGCAAATTTTCATGTGTTGCGGGAGACCGCGATGCCAGCTGTGCTCACGGAGAACGGATTTATTGATCGAGAAGAGGATGCGAGAAAACTGAATGATACCCGTTTTTTGCGCATGGTCGCCCGCGGGCATGTGAATGGGTTGGAACGGGCGCTTGGGCTGCGGAAAAAACAAAAAACAGCATTGACCCGCGTCATTGTCGATGGGACGCAAGTCGGCGCATTTGCCGAACGGGAAAACGTGCTTCGTCAAGTCGAGCGGCATTTAGGGAGAGCCAGACAGATTGTGCTTGAACAGGTGAGAGAATGATAGGGAAGCTTGCTTCGTCTCGGCGGGGCAGGCTTTTTTTGTCCATTTGTCTTAGTGGAACCGCCGCTTCCTTCTTTGTCCACACGTCATATGAGTATAGCAACGTAATGAAGGAAGGAGGAAGAACATGTTTGGCTATTCCATCGTCCAGTTGGCCCGCCGCCATGCGGGGCGTCTTGACCGTCCTCTCCGTCACGCGCTGGTCAGTATGTACAAACCGATGACGCGCATGCCGTGCATTTTTCACCGTTGGATGGAGCGGTGGCTGCGGAAATGGCGGAGGCTTTCCGTCTTGATTGAAGTCGAAAATGCTGAAGGGATGGAGGCAGTGGCCAAGGCGGAACGCGATCATTTCCGTATGACAGTACGCCACCATTTTCGCCATGTTCCCTTCTACAGCGCAAGGGTGACACCTGCGGCGCTCGAGCAGCTGCTTGAGCATCCAAAAGTGAAAAAAGTGTATCTTAACCGCACCGTCAAAGCGTTATTAAACAACGCCGTGCCATCGGCGAATGCGAAACACGTCACCGTCAATGGAACCGAGCTGAGCGGCAAAGGGGTGACGATTGCGATTGTCGACACCGGCCTTTACCCGCACCCGGATTTAGAAGGACGGATTGTGGCGTTTGCTGATTTGGTGAATGGCCGCACGGCACCGTATGATGACAATGGTCACGGAACGCATTGCGCCGGCGATGCGGCCGGAAACGGGCGCATGTCGGACGGGCTGTATGCCGGACCGGCGTATGAGGCGAATGTCGTGGGCGTCAAAGTGCTCGACCGCTCGGGAAGCGGAACGTTAGAAACCATTATGCGCGGCATCGAATGGTGCATTGATTACAACAAGGACAACCCGGACAAGCGCATTCATATCATTTCTTTGTCGCTTGGCGGGGAGCCGCAGCCGTTCCCGGCCGAAAATGATGATCCGCTCGTGCAAGTCGCGGAGCGGGCGTGGGAGCAGGGGATTGTCGTCTGTGCGGCAGCCGGAAATGAGGGGCCAAATTACGGGACGATTTCAAGCCCGGGTATTAGCGACCGCATCATTACCGTTGGAGCTCTTGATGACCGTAATACGGGGGAAACGCGCGCCGACGATGACGTGGCGTCGTTTTCGAGCCGAGGGCCGACCGAGTACGGGGTGACCAAACCGGATCTCGCCGTTCCCGGGGTCAACATTATATCGCTTCGCGCCCCGCGTTCATTTCTTGACAAGATGAATAAGCAAAGCCGGGTCGGTGACCATTATATATCGATGTCTGGTACATCAATGGCGACGCCGATTTGCGCCGGTATTGTCGCGTTGATGCTTCAGGCGAAACCAACTGCGACGCCGGATGAAATCAAGCAGGCGTTAAAAGACGGCGCCGATTTGTGGAAAGGGCGCGACCCGAACGTATATGGGGCGGGTTACGTGAATGCGAAGCGGGCTGTCGAGCGGCTGCTGCAGCGCTAGAAAAAAGAGGGAGGCGATCATTGACCGCTTCCCTCTTCATTGTCTTCGCGGTTGTTATAATCGTATTTCGACGGGTCGACCGGTTTGAAGCCTTTCGGCGTATAGAACCGGAGCAAATCGCCGTAAACGACTTTATCCGACAGATCAAGTTTTGTCCGAACGATTTGTTCCAGGCGCTTGATTTCCGGTGTTTCTTCAAGTGGTTCACCCGTTTTCGTGTCATAGTACTTGCCATTGACAGCCGTTACTTTCGGGGTGACAAAGTCGCCGTTGCGGAACGGAACAATTTCTTGATGATCCGGAGACAGCAAATCCGTTCCGAATTGGACGAAGTTTTTCGTATCGATGCCAAGCAAGTGCAGCAACGTCGGCAGCAAGTCGATTTGGCCGCCAAACTCGTGAATGACGCCGCCTTTGACGCCCGGGACGTGGATAAACAGCGGCACCCGTTGCAATTGAGCATGTTCATACGGCGTAATTTCTTTTCCTAAAATTTGCGCCATGGCTTTGTTATGGTTTTCGGAAATGCCGTAATGATCGCCGTACAAAATGATGACCGAGCGGTCGTACAGGCCCGATTTTTTCAGATAATCAAAGAACTCTTTCACCGCTTCATCCAAATAACGGGCCGTTTGGAAATAACGGTCGACCGAGCCGTCGCCTGTCGTCGCCGGCGGGATCGTTGCATCTTCCTCGCTGATCGGGTACGGGAAGTGGTTCGACAGCGTAATAAATTTCACATAGAACGGTTCTTTCAATGTTTCTAACAGCGGGATCGACTCCCGGAAGAACGGTTTGTCTTTCAGACCGTAGTTCAAGACGTCTTCGTCGTTCATATCATAGTAGCTCGCGTCAAAGAAATGATCAAAGCCGAACGACTTATAAATTTCATCGCGGTTCCAGAACGTTTTGTAGTTGCCGTGGAAGACGGCGCTTGTATAGCCGTATTGGTGCAAAATGGCCGGAGCCGCATGGTACGTATTTTGCCCTTTGGTTGTAAAGACGGCACCTTGTGGCAGGCCGTACAACGAATTTTCCAACATAAACTCCGCGTCCGACGTTTTCCCCTGTCCAGTTTGATGGAAAAAGTTATCAAAATAGAATGTATTCGGATCGCGGGTGAGCGAATTCAAGAATGGGGTGACTTCCTGCCCGTTCAGTTTATAGTTAATCACGAAGTTTTGCAGCGACTCTAAATGAATGTAAATGACGTTTTTCCCTTTCGCCACGCCGAAATATTTCGGATTCGGTTTGGCATACGTCGCCTGCACATAGTTCAGCACGGTCGTGATATCGCTTTTGTTCGCAAACGCCCGCTGTGTTGATGATTTCATGCTTTGGAACGCGTCATAAATCAAATAGTTGTATACACCTAAATATTTGACGATATAGTTGCGGTCAAATGTTCTTGTCAAGAGCTGCGGGCGGTCAGCCTCAGCAAGCGCCAAGTTGATGCTGAACATCAGAATGGCCGAAGCGAAAATGGCGCCTTTTTTGAACCGGCCGGCCCGCACTTTCGGGAGCGGGAATCGTTTCGAGAAAACGAGTACGGCCAGAATAATGGTGTCCAAGAAATAGAACACATCATACCAATGAATCAATTCCCAAATACTTCCGCCTAAATCACCGAAGTTTTTCGTTTGGGTCAACGTCGGGAATGTAATGAAATCGCTGAAAAAGCGATAATAAACGATATTGGCGTATAAGATGAACGATAAAATGAAATTAATAATAATGAGCCATTTGTACACCCGCGTTTCCTTGGCCAACAGCGCCAACCCAAGGAAGAATACCGCCGAGCTGATCGGGTTGATGAACAATAAAAACTCCTGCATGGAGTTGCTGATGCCAAGGTTAAATTCCGCTAAATAGGCGGCGTACGTCTTCAACCAAAATAAGAGCACGGCAAAAATAAAAAAGCCAATGTATTGGTTAGGGAGAGAACGACATGTTTTCCACCATTTTTCCCAAATTGCCCTCACGTCCTCTTCTCCTCCTTTGTCCCGTATTCTTAACGATGGTTCTATGTTTATATCAACAGCCGTTGCCCACAGCCACAAACGTTTTATTCTTACATGATTTTACATCGGAACGTCTCCATGTCAAGTAGCATAATACGTCTGTTGCCAAAAGTCAATGGAATGTTTTTATGGGACTGGTGCAAGCCCCTCTTCTGCGCTTCAATGCCTTTGTGCCCCCTAGTCGGACTGCCATTCGCTATTCATATAGACGAACGGAGACGGAAAAGGTTTCAATGCATCCATATTCTTGGAGCCGATGGCCATGCCCTTTATCCATTCTATTATGCAGGAAAAATGATATGATGAAAATTTGTTTAGAGTACCCGAACAAGCTTGTTTTTGGTATATTTTTTCTATGCATCATCCACAACTATAAAGAGGCGATTATGTGAGCGAGGGGGAAGGGATGGGGCTTTGAATACGAACCGTAAATTTTTCGATCCGCCGAAAGTGTTAGTGTCCGGCTTTGCCTTGATTATTTTGGTTGGAGCTTTTCTGTTGATGCTGCCGACGGCGACCGTTGACGGGAAAGGACTTCCGTTTTTAGATGCCTTGTTTACGGCGACGTCTGCTACGTGCGTGACCGGGCTTGTTGTGGTTGATACGGGCACGACGTTCACGTTGTTCGGCCAGCTGGTCATTTTAACGCTGATCCAAGTGGGCGGGCTTGGATTTATGACATTTGCTACGTTGTTTGCCTTTTTGCTTGGCAAACGCATTTCGTTGAAGGAGCGGCTCATCCTTCAAGAAGCGCTCAACCATTTGACGATCGAGGGCATCGTTCGGCTCGTGAAACGTATTTTTCTTTTTACCGTTGTCATTGAAGCGATCGGCGGGGTGTTGCTCTCGATCCGCTTTGCTTTTGACATGCCGCTCGGCCGGGCGATGTATTTCGGCTTTTTCCATGCGATTTCGAACTTTAACAACGCCGGCTTCGATCTAATGGGCGAGTTTCGCAGTTTGACCGGCTATGTGGAAGATCCGGTCGTGAGTCTGGTTGTGCCGATTTTAATTATACTGGGCGGCATCGGATTTATTGTCATGAATGAAGTGTATGAGTACCGGCAAACACGGCGGCTGTCTCTTCATACAAAAGTGGCCGTCGTCACGACCGTATGGCTGGTGCTTGTCAGCATGGCGTTCATTTTAGTGTTGGAGTGGAACAATCCGAAGACGATGGGGCCGCTGTCGCTCTCAGGCAAGTTTTTGTCCGCGTTTTACCAAGCGGTCACCCCGAGAACAGCAGGATCGAATACGCTGAACATCCCGGATTTGACGCAGCCGACGCTGTTTCTCATCATTTTTCTCATGTTTGTCGGCGCTTCACCGGGTTCGACAGGCGGCGGGATTAAAACGACAACGCTCACAACCTTGCTTGGCGCCGTATGGTCGCAAATTCGCGGGAAAGAAGATGTCATTTTGTTTCGGAAACGCATTGTGTACGATACGGTATACAAGTCTCTGACCGTGACGATGAGCGGATTGTTTGTGGTTATGTTTGTCACGATGATGTTGACGATCACTGAAAAGGGAAAAGACTTTTTAATGATTTTATTTGAAGCGACATCCGCGTTTGGGACGGTTGGACTATCGATGGGGTTGACCCCGGACTTGTCCCCGTTCGGCAAGGTGATCATCGCACTAACGATGTTCGCCGGCCGCGTCGGCCCACTGACGGTCGCCTATGCGGTCACGCTGCGCCGTCAGCCCGATCCGTTCCGTTATCCGAAAGGGAAGATCATGATCGGATAGAACAAAGCGAGAAAAGAAGCAAAATGAAAAGAGGATGAGCATATAGGCTATCCATCGTGAAAAACAGCAAAAAAGCGGGGGAAATCGTCATTTTTTTCATCTTTTCCTCGTTTACAACCAATATAGCGAGGAGTAATATATGGAAACAGAAACCTGAAGATGTGTGCGCTGAATCCGTCACGGAGCGGGGGAACCAAATGTTGCAACGTTCTGTTGCTAGGGGTGAATCCGACAGGACGGGCATCTCTCCAAGCCCGAACCCGACAGCTAACCTCGCAAGCGCTTTGGGGAGGGATGGGTATGGCCTTAGAGCCTACGTAGCCGTTGGGCGCACCCTCAACGGCTTTTTTGCTTGTGTGTCAGTTCACAATCTAGGGAGGAACGGAAGCATGGCTTCACTGAAACGATTGTTGATCGGAAAACCGATGGAGACCAAAAGGCTAAAGCATGAAAAATTGCCCAAATGGAAGGCGTTGGCGGTGTTTTCTTCCGATGCCCTGTCATCGGTGGCCTACGCGACAGAAGAGATTTTGCTTGTGCTTGCATTATTAGGGACAAGCGTCTTTTTCTACTCGCTGCCGATCGCTGTGGCGATTTTAGTCTTGCTCTTATTAGTGACCTTGTCGTATCGGCAAATCATTTACGCGTTTCCGTCTGGAGGCGGGGCGTATGTGGTCGCCCGAGACCATTTGGGGACGAAAATCAGTTTAGTGGCCGGGGCGGCGCTGATGATCGATTATATCTTGACTGTCGCTGTCAGCATCAGTTCTGGCGTCGCCGCGCTGACATCCGCGTTTCCAGGGTTGCTGCCATGGAAAGTAGAATTTGCTGTCACTCTTGTCTTGCTTTTGATGGTGCTCAATTTGCGTGGCATTACGGAGTCCGCGACGGTTTTCGCCTACCCGACGTATGTGTTCATTGGCTTCGTTCTTGTGATGATCGCTGTCGGCGGGTGGCAGTTATGGCAGGAAGGATGGCATGGGTTTACGATGCATGAGCATGCGTCAACCGTTCACATGTTTGCCTCTGGGTACAGCTTGTTTATTTTGTTGCGTGCCTTTTCGTCAGGATGTTCGGCGATGACAGGTGTCGAAGCCATTAGCAACGGCGTGCCGGCGTTCCGGCCGGACAGCTCAAAAAACGCCGCCATTACCATGGGATGGATGTCCTTGCTGCTAGGCACGATGTTTTTAGGCATCACCGTGTTGGCGGCTGGGTTTGGCGTTACTCCGGCTGAACATCAAACCGTCATTTCGCAAATCGGACGCCATGTATTTGGGAATGGTCTTTTGTTTTACTTGTTTCAGCTGGCGACGATGGTCATTTTGGTGCTCGCGGCCAATACGAGTTTTGCCGGGTTTCCGCAGCTGACGTCAATTATGGCGAAGGACGGTTTTTTGCCGAGAAGCTTGGCGGCCCGGGGCGATCGCCTCGTATTTTCCAATGGCATCATTTTATTGAGCGTGCTGGCGATCGTATTGATCATCGTGTTTCATGCAGAAACTCATTCGCTCATCCCGCTTTACGCGGTCGGCGTCTTTCTTTCCTTTACCATCGGCCAGAGCGGGCTGATTAAAAAATTATGGAATCGGGAAGAAGGACGGAAGATTGGCGTGCTGTTTACCGTTGGAACGGGAGCGGTTGTCACCGGAATCGTCACCCTTGTCACGATGGTCGCTAAATTTACGCAAGGAGCGTGGATCGTCATTGTGGCGATTCCGCTGTTCGTCTGGATGTTCATGCGAATTCATGAACATTACAAAAAGCTTGGCGAGCAGCTGCGGTTGGACGAACGGGAGTGGCAACAGCGCGAAAAAATGTGGAAGCCAAAAGTCATTATTCCCATTTCCGGCGTCAGCAAAGTAGTTGCGCAATCCGTCCAGTACGCTCGCAGCATTTCCGATGACATTACGGCGGTGTCGATTATTTTTGACGAAAAAGACGAACAAAAGCTGCGGCAAAAGTGGGAGAAGTTTTATCCGGACATTCCGTTGGAAGTCATCTATTCGCCATATCGAACCATTTTGTCGCCCTTGCTAGAATACATCACGAAAGCGGAAAAAGAAGCAGACCGCGCGCCGGTGACGGTGCTCTTGCCTCAATTTATCGTAAAAAAATGGTGGCATACATTTTTGCATAACCAAACCGCCATCATCTTGCGCTTTTTCTTGATCATGAAAAAAGATGTGGTCATTGCGACGCTGCCGTATCATTTGCGAGAATAATTGTCGAGAAAAGGGGAAACATTTCCCCGGAAATCGATGCGTGTCGAATGGCAAAAAAGTCCCCTCTCCGTACGAAATTGCATATCGTACGGCAGGGGGGATTCCTATGTGGTTATGGGTGTCCATGATTTTGCTCGCTTTCAGCGTGAGCATGGACAGCTTGAGCGTAGGCATTACGTATGGAATGGGTGGTGTCCGTTTTTCCTTTTTTTCGTTGGCGCTTATCGCATGCATGTCTGGAATGATGGTGTTTGCGTCCATGAACATCGGCCGTCTGTTGGCGCTTGTTTTGCCGTTGCAAGTCGAGCGAGGGCTTGCTTCGGTCATTCTCATGGCGCTTGGCGGTTGGGCGATTTATAACGTCTATAAACCAAAGGGAGACGGAAGTGAGTTTTCTATGGAGTCTGATGAAGCAGGGGAGGCTAATCGATTCAGCGGCGCTGTTCAAGTATTGAAACGCCCCGAACTTGGCGATCTTGATCGTTCAGGCACGATTAGCCAAAAAGAAGCGTTGTTGATCGGGATCGCTTTGTCGATGGATTCATTTGGCGCCGGGATCAGTTCGTCGCTCTTGCATTTTCCGCCGCTTTCGTTTGCCCTGTTGGTTGGCGTGTTTACTCTCATGTTCATCCGAGTCGGCTTATCGTTGGGGTATATGGTGTCGAAAACGGGGATCATGAAAAAAGCGACAATGCTGCCTGGGGTTGTGTTGATCGTCTTGGGGTTGATCAAATTATTTCGGTGACACCATTTTGGCAGCTTGTTCGTAATTCAAGTGTGAAATAGGATGAAAAAGGAGAGAGGTCCGATGTGGAAAAAGTTTTTATCGAAACTCGGCATTGGCGCTGCAAAAGTGGATCTCGTGCTGCATCGCCCGCATGTGCGCCTTGGCGAAACATTGGAAGGGGAATTTTTGCTGGAAGGTGGTTCAGTCGCTCAACAAATCCGAAAATTGGACGTTCTGTTGCAATTGGACGTACACGCGGAAGGCAAGGGATATCGCCGAACCGCGGCGGTGATTCCGGTCGCTTCCTCGTTTACGATTCAACCCGGTGAACGGAAAGTGCTCCCGTTTTCGTATACACTGCCGCTCCATTTGCCGATCAGCCGTCCCACGGTCCGTTATACGTTCGTCACTCGGCTCGATATTGCCGATGGGGTGGATGCGTATGACCAAGACGCTATTCACATTTTGCCACCGACGGCCTTGGAGCAAGTGTTTTCCGCTCTGGCGGCCCTGGGATTTCGGGAGAAAGCGACATCCGGAAGCATTACGCCGCATGGCCAGGAATTTTCGTTCTTTCCGACGAGCGAATTTCAAGGGATCGTCCAAGAAGTCGAGTTTTTTGCCCTCGTCGAGGAAGAAGGGGTGCGTTTGTATATGGAGGTGGACGTCCGCCACGGCTTTGGCGGGGAACGCGAAATGAAACGGGAGCTGTTGATCACTTACGAACAGCTTCGCGATTCGGTGACGGCAGCCCATCTGCTTCGAGAAGCCATCGAAGAGGCGGTGCAGGCGGCTGGGACGTTTGGTCAGCTGAACGGGCATCCGTTGGCAACGCCACATTCGCCTGTTTATAGCCATCCAGTTGGCCATTATTCACCCATCCATCATTCGCACCATGGTGGACACGGGTGGGCTGGTGCCATTGGCGGATTTGCCGCCGGGATGCTGGCGGGAATGGTGGCAGAAGAGCTGCTTGACGATGTCGTCGACGATGTCGCTGATGGGTTGGACGTCGATGATTGGTTTGATGGCGGCGATGGGTTTGATGGGGGAGATTGGCTGTAATGATGATATGGAAGGCGCTTCGCATTTCGCGAAGCGCTTTTTTTGCTGATGCGGATGTCTTGTACAACGGTGACCGTTTCTTCCTAGCAGGAATATACAGTAAATGGAAAAATAAAACGAGGAGGAAACAAAATGAATGATACGTACGGCCATCGCCATTTGGCTTGGCACGAAACGTTGGAGCTGCATGAACTGATCGCTTTTCAAGCCAATGGATTGATGAAAATGAAAAAGACGATTGGGAAAGTCGATTGTCCGGAGTTGAAAAAATTGTACGTTGAGACGATTCAAGGATTGGAAACGAATTTGCGCGAACTTCTCGCCTTCATTCCGGCGGCACCTATAATGGGAGAAAACCGCGACCATGATGATGGCGACCGCGCCTTGCACGCCGGCGACTTGCTTGGCTTTTCCAAAACAGCCGTGCGCAATTATGCTGCTGCCATTACGGAAACAGCGACACCCGTTTTGCGCAAAACATTTGTTAGACACTTGTTGAAGGCGATTGAAACGCATGAAAAAGCGTTCAACTACATGTATGAACGCGGCCACTATTCGGCATACGACCTTGCCCAGCTTCTTCACAACGACGTCCGCAACGCGCAAAAAGCGTTGTCGATGGGATATGAACGATAATAGAAACGAGCCGCTCCCGCCAAGTGGAGCGGCCTCTTTATTGCGGCAGGGAGGAGCGGATGGACCAGCGGCGAATACATAAAAAATGGAGAAACAGCCAAGCCTAATGAAGCTGGACGGGAGAAAGGATAAAAGGAGGAGGCGTCATCGGTGTCCTACTACATCGTTTTTGATATTGGTGGTACGTATGTGAAACATGCTGTCATGAACGAGCACGGCGACTTTTTAGAAAAGGGGCGTTACCGTTCGGAGCGGCATGACTTTCATCAGTTTCGCGATGACTTGCTTAACGTCATTCGCCAAGCGCAGGTAAACTATCCACTTTCCGGCATCGCGATCAGTTCCGCAGGAAGCGTGGACAGCGAAAGCGGCGTCATCGGTGGAAGCAGCGCCTTGCCTTGCATTCACGGTCCCAACTTTAAAGAAGTATTCGGCGGGGCGACGGGCCTGCCGGTAGAACTGGAAAATGACGCGAACTGCGCAGCACTTGGTGAATTATGGAAAGGAGCGGGGCGGCACTGTCGCGACATCGCCTTTGTCATTGTCGGCACCGGCATCGGAGGGGCGATCGTGAAAGACGGGCGCATCCATAAAGGGGCGCATTTGCACGGCGGGGAATTTGGCTATATGTTGATGGATGTCCGCTATGAGAACGGAAGGATCGAATGCAAAACATGGAGCGAACTGGCGGCGACAAGTGCTCTGATCCGGATGGCGGCTGAGGAAAGAGGGGAGGCGGAAAGGGAGTTGGATGGTGAAAAAGTATTTGCGTTGGCTGAGAGCGGCGATGAAGCCGCGCAAAAGGCGATCGATCGATTTTACTTCTCCTTAGCACAAGGCATTTTTAATTTGCAATATGCGTACGATCCGGAGAAGATCATTGTCGGCGGGGGGATTAGCAGCCGCCCCGATTTCGTCGACGAAATCAACAAGCGGCTTTCGGTGATATTGTCGCTCGTTCCAATTGCCAAAGTCCAGCCGGTGGTGGAGACGTGCCAGTTCAAAAACGACGCGAACTTGCTCGGCGCTTTGTATCATTACCTACAACGGCGTGGAGAGCAAGGGAAAAGGTAATCCATCTCGTTCCGCTGAATGATGACGGGCATCCTCTTCAACATAACGCCACACCCAAAACGTGAGAGTAGTAGAAACGAATGATTTGTAGTACAATAGAGCAGGTGCGGCCCAAAGCGGAGTATTATTTCGTCCGCTTGGTCCATATGTATACAGAGGACGATCCTGCGCAGAAAGGATGGAACGAATGCACTGGATAGAATTGTGGAAGGCCGTCATTTTGGGAATGGTCGAAGGGTTGACCGAGTTCGCCCCTGTTTCCTCCACTGGTCATATGATTATTGTTGACGATCTTTGGCTGAAATCCACCGAGTTTTTAGGCAAGTACGCGGCGAATACATTTAAAGTCGTCATTCAGCTCGGCTCGATTTTGGCCGCTGTGGTCGTGTTCAAAGACCGATTTCTTGATTTGCTTGGTTTTCGCGGCCGCCATCCGGGCGGACATCCGCGGCTGACGCTCATTCACGTCATCATTGGCCTGCTCCCGGCCGGGGTGCTCGGCGTGTTGTTTGAAGATTATATTGATGAACATTTGTTCTCAACCAAAACGGTGCTCATCGGTCTTGTGCTCGGTGCGCTGTTAATGATTGTCGCTGATACATTTGCGAAAAAAGCCGCGCGGGCGCAGACGGTCGACCAAATGACATACAAACAGGCGTTTCTCGTCGGCTTAGTGCAATGTTTATCCTTATGGCCCGGCTTTTCCCGTTCCGGTTCGACGATCGCCGGCGGGGTACTCGTCGGCATGAGCCATCGCGCCGCCGCCGATTTCACGTTCATTATGGCCGTTCCGATCATGGCTGGGGCGAGCGGGCTGTCGCTGTTGAAAAACTGGCAATACGTCACGGCCGCCGATATTCCGTTTTTCATCGCTGGTTTTTTGAGCGCCTTCGTCTTTGCCTTGCTTGCGATCCGCTTTTTCCTGCAGCTCATCAACCGCATCCGCCTCGTGCCGTTTGCGGTGTATCGGATTGTGTTGGCCGTTGTCATTTCTGTCTTATACTTCTAGCCGCGCCGTCTGGCGGATTTGTTCCGTCGGACGGTTTTCCTTTGGCCGGTGGAGGATGGGGGCAAATGAGAATATAGATGGTTTCCGCATTGAACGCTCTTCCACCTACGCGAACGCTTAAACGTGGAGGGTGGACAAACGATTGTGCTGACGAGCCATCAGTGGGATCATATCGACATCCTGTGCGACCATGTGTTTCGGATATCAACCGTTGCCGGCTTGGGTCGGTGCAAAGAAGAAAAGGCTCATTATGGGGGAATGAAAATAAAACGAGGCGATGCCGAAAAACGGCCACGGTTGGCCGCATGGGGCATCGCCTGTTTTTACAAGCGGGCGGTGTCTTGAATGATGGAAAGCAGCGTTTGCAATGGATCGCTTGCACCGGCTTTCTCCATGTTTTTTCGGTAGCGGTCTTTGTTTTCATATAGGCGGCGAATGGCGGCTTGGAGCGATTCGTTTGTCAGATCTTCTTCCATCAGCACTTCCGCATAGCCCGCGTTTTCAAACGAGCGGGCGTTTAGGATTTGGTCGCCGCGGCTTGCCGCTTTCGAGAGCGGGATGAGCAACATCGGTTTGCGCAAGGCGAGCAGTTCGAAAATGGCGTTCGCCCCGGCGCGGGAGACGACGATGTCGGCTAAGGCCAATAGGTGGGGCAGCTCTTCGTTGACGTATTCGAACTGTTTGTATCCTTTTTGGCCTGCAAGGCTTGTGTCGATGTTCCCTTTGCCGCAAATGTGGATGATGTCAAATTCGGCAAGAAGCGTCGATAAATTGGCGCGCAAGGCGTCGTTGATTTTTTTTGAGCCTAAGCTGCCGCCCATCGCCAGCAAGACCGGTTTGTTTCTGTCGTCGAACTGGCATATCCTTCTTCCTTGTTCGGCGCTTCCGTGTTTCAGCTCTTCGCGGACGACGGCGCCGACGTAGACGGCTTTATCGACGTTGACGTATTGCTTCGTTTCGGGAAAGGTAAGGCAGATTTTTGTCGCAAACGGCATGGCGATTTTATTTGCAAGCCCCGGGGTGAAGTCAGATTCATGGATCACCGACGGTACGCCGTTCAGCCAAGCGCCGAGAATGACGGGAACGGAGACGAAGCCACCTTTTGAGAAGACGACGTCCGGTTTTTCTTTTTGGATCAGGCGGTACGCTTGCCAAACGCCTTTCAGCACGTTGAATGGATCTTTAAAGTTTTTCCAGTCAAAATAGCGGCGCAGTTTTCCGGTCGAAACCGAATAGTACGGCACGCCGTCGATGCGGCCGATAATCTCCCGTTCAATCCCTTCATGGGAGCCGATATAGACGATATCCCATCCAAGCTCTTTCAATTTCGGGATGAGAGCGACGTTGACCATCACGTGGCCGGCTGTGCCGCCGCCGGTTAAGATGATTTTTTTTCGCAATGCGGATCACCTGTCTTTTTTAATCGCATGTGTATCGTTTATGTATTATAGCAGATTCCACTTCGCTTTGGGAGGAAACCAAGCGATGGCGCTATTCGTATAAGAAGACTGGACGGTCTATGCGAAATTTTTATGATTTTCTTTTCGATTTCTCATTCGAACATCTACATCATGATGATATCTAATAGAAAAGTTCATTTTTCTATTTTCAGAGAGAAGAAATACTGGTAAAGTACAATCAAGAGGTGAATGCCATGTGGGCTTGGCTGTTCATTTGTTTCATTGTGGGAATTTCCATTTATGGGATTGTGCCTACGATTATCATTCGCAAAAAGCAGGTGCGTTTGTTTCGGGAGGGAACGGCATCCGATTGTCTGGCGCTGACGTTTGATGACGGCCCCGACCCGTATTATACGCCAAAGTTGCTTGATTTATTAAAGAAATATGGCGTGAAGGCCACATTTTTTGTTGTGGGGCGAAAAGTGGAGCGCCATCCGGAGATCGTGCGGCGAATGGTGGAAGAAGGGCACGAAGTCGGCATCCATAATTACCGTCATATCAGCAACTGGTTGCTTCCGCCGCTTTGGCTCGATTGGGGGGTGCGCCGTGCGGCCGCAGCCATTGAGCGGGCGACAGGAAAACGGCCGGTGTATTACCGCCCACCGTGGGGCCATTTTAATGCTTGGACGCCGATCGTGCAAAAACGGTATACGACGGTGTTATGGTCGCATATTCTTGGCGATTGGAACGAAAAAATTGGTACAATGGAGTTGTTCCGACGCTTGCGTTCAGCCATACGCGGCGGGGCGGTGATTGTGCTTCATGATAACGGGGATGCGTTAGGGGCTGACAAACGCGCGCCAGAGCAAATGTTGTCAGCGCTTGAGCTGCTGTTTAAGGATGAAGCAGCGAAAAAGATGCGCTGGGTGACGATTACGGAACTAAGAAATGTGCAAACTAATACACAAATCTCGGCGATGTAGTGGGGGAGCTATGGATACAAGCGTATGGTTGCCGTATGTCCAGTCATACGGGTATGTGATGCTGTTTTTATTTTTGTTTTGCGGCATTGTCGGCATTCCGGCGCCAGAGGAAAGCTTGCTCTTTTTTGTCGGCGTCATGGTCGCGAAGGAGCAGCTGCTGCTTGGACCGACGCTCGTTTCATGTTGGGGAGGGGCGATGGCCGGCATGGTGACGGCATACGGCGCTGGCCGGTGGTGGGGGGCGCCGTTTTTGCAAAAGTACGGCAAATATGTTGGGATTACGGGCGAACGGTGGGAGCGGGCGCGGAGCTGGTTTGGACGCTATGGCAAATGGGGGATTTTGTTCGGTTGCTATGCTCCGGGGGTACGGCAAATTTGCCCGTATATGGCGGGAGTGAGCCGGTTTCCGTTCGGGCCGTTTCTGTTGCTTTCGGCGCTTGGAACGGCAGGTTGGGCAGTTCCGTTGACCGCGGCGGGGCTTTGGCTCGGCCAGCGTATCCATATCCCTCTGATTTCTTTTCCGCTTGCCGGTTTGGCGTTGTTTTTGCTGTTTTTGTTGGCGGCATGGGTCGGGCAGCGGAGGCGCAAAAAATCTTTCGAAAGCTAAAGGGTGCGATCGATGATGAAAGTGTTGTTTTTGCCGCTGTTTCAAATGAATACGGGACACCATAAAGTGGCTGATACGTTGATCGATTTCTTGCACCGCCAGTTTCCAGCGGTCGAAAGCCAAAAGATTGATTTTTTGAGCTACTGCAATGAACGGATGGAAAAAATGGTGTCAGAGGCCTATTTGCGCTGGATTCGCTCGCATCCTGCTTCGTATCACCGCGTGTACAAAACGCTGATGTATCAAGATCCGCCCCGTTTTGAGTTCATTTCGTTTGAGCCATGGCTTCCTTATTTTGAAAGCAAAATGAAAAAGATGGTGGAAGAAGAACAGCCGGATTTAATCGTCTGCACTCATTCGTTTCCGTCGCGCATTTTGCAGCGGCTGAAGCGGAAGCGGGTGCTGACGGTTCCAGTTGTCAATGTCTACACCGACTTTTTTATGAACAGCATTTGGGGGAAACGGTTGATTGACTATCATTTTGTTCCCCATCAAGAGGCGAAATGGGAGCTGATTACGAAATACGGGGTTGACAAAGGACGCATCATCGTCACCGGCATTCCCGTTCATGACGCATTCATGAATCGCCAAGAAGCACGGCGCAGGCCGCAGCCCATCCATGTGCTTGTCGCCGGCGGAAACCAAGGGCTCGGCAATATGATGGCGTTTTTGCGGGCGGCTCGTACGTCAACGTTGTTCCGCTATTCGGTGCTGTGCGGCGCTAATCGCCAGCTGTACGAGGAAATCGCCAGCTGGCAGCTGCCCCATATTCGGCCTCTTCCATACATTGATGACCCGGAAGAGATGAATCGGCTGTATGAAGAGGCGGATGCTGTTATTACGAAACCAGGCGGGGTGACGGTCAGCGAGCTGCTTCATAAACGCATCCCGATTTTTACCATCGATTGCCTGCCCGGGCAGGAGCGCATCAATTTGCAATATTTGCAGCGAAACGGCCTCATTTATCATTTGGTCCGGCCAGAAAACGGTGAGCAGCACATGCTTCGCTTGTTGATGGATGATGTGGAGAAAAACCGGTTTTTCCGCCGTGTGTCCGATTACTTTGCCGGCATCGAAAAAACAGGGCAAGAAGCGCTTGCCGAAGTGGTGGCGGCCATGCCGCAGCGCATGGCTTGGCGCGTGTTGCGTCCGTAGTGAGAGGAGGTGTCCCAAAAGGATCGGGGCACCTTTTCTTACTCCTGTATGTACGTATAAAACAACTGTTGGAAAACGATATGTTGTGCTTTGGGACGAACTACGTTTTAAGACAGCCTCATTTTTGTGCCTTGTCGTTTATGTGGGTGGCGAAACAACCTCTATCGTACATATAAAATATCAGACCGTTGGGCGCGAAACGTGTTACAATAGGAACGATGGCCAAGGAAAGAGGAGGAACGATAATGAAAACAAGAGTTGGCGTGTTATACGGCGGCAAATCGCCGGAACATCAAGTATCGCTGTCGACAGCGATGGCGGTGATGAACGCCATTGATCCTCATAAATTCGATGTCATTCCGATTTACATTACACCAGAAGGACAATGGATCAAGGGGAAACAGCTGACGGGACCGGTCGAGGAGATCAAGCAGCTGCAATTCACTTCGGCGGCGACTGCTTTGATTCCGGTTTCCTTGAACCAAGTTCCAGCTGCTGACTCGGCTGTGGAAGGAAGTGAGGAAACGATCGACGTCATTTTCCCGCTTTTGCATGGGCCGAACGGCGAAGACGGAACCGTGCAAGGGTTGCTAGAGATGTTGAACATTCCGTATGTCGGCAACGGGGTGCTTGCCTCGGCGGTCGGGATGGATAAAGTCATGATGAAAAACTTGTTTGCCCAGGCTGGGTTGCGCCAGGCGAAATATATTGCCGTGACGAAGTATGACTGGCAAAAAAGCGGTGAAGCGATGTATGACCGGATCGAACGAGAGCTTGGCTACCCATGCTTTGTCAAGCCAGCCAATGCCGGCTCGAGCGTCGGCATTTCCAAATGCAAACAGCGGGGTGATTTAAAAGCCGCATTTATCGAGGCCTTTCAGTATGACCGGAAAATTATTATTGAAGAGGCGATCGTCGGCCGCGAAATTGAAATCGGCGTGATCGGCAATGACGAGCCGATTTGTTCGGTCGTTGGCGAAATTGTGCCCAAAAAGGAATTTTACGATTATGAAGCAAAATACGAAGACGGTCAAACCGAATTGATCATCCCAGCCGACGTCACGAAAGAACAGTATGAGACGATCAAACAAATGGCTCTTACGGCGTTTCGGACGCTGGATTTGTCTGGACTTGCGCGCGTCGATTTTTTCCTCGCCAAAGATGGCGCCGTTTATATCAACGAAGTGAACACGATGCCAGGCTTTACGCCATACAGCATGTTCCCGCTCCTTTGGCAGCACAGCGGTGTGCCGTACCCCGAGCTGATCGAGCGGCTCATCGCGCTCGCATTGGAACGGCACCAAGAAAAGCAGACGATCACGTACACGTTCAAAAAGGAAACGAGGTGAGAGCCGATGATCAAACGGACAGTGCGGCAAATCGCCGAAATGGCTGACGGGCGGTGCCTAAAGCCGGAATGGGAGAATATGGCCGTCAGTGGTGTGTCAACCGACACAAGGACGATCCAAGCTGGCAACTTGTACGTTCCGTTGCGCGGTGCGACCTTTAACGGCCACGATTTCGTCCAAGAAGCGGCGCAAAAAGGAGCCGCCGCCGTACTTTGGGCGGCAAGAGAAGGAACGCCGCCGGAAGGCGTGCCCGTGATCGTTGTAGATGACACGCTTTTGGCGCTGCAGCGGCTCGCCGCCCGCTATCGCGAGCAGCTTGGATTGAAGGTGGTCGGCGTCACTGGCAGCAACGGCAAAACGACGACAAAAGATATGATCGCTGCGCTGCTGGCGACCCACTATCGAGTGCAAAAGACCGAAGGAAACTTGAACAATCACATCGGCGTGCCGCTGACGCTCCTTGCGCTTGACGAAGGGACGGAGATGGCGGTTGTCGAAATGGGGATGAGCGGGTTTGGCGAAATCGAGCGGCTGACGATGATCGCCCGTCCGGATGCAGCGGTCATCACGAATATTGGAGAAGCACACTTGCAGGAGCTCGGGTCGCGGGAAGGCATCGCCAAGGCGAAGTTGGAAATTTTGGCGGGTTTGCATCATGATGGGCTATTCGTCTACCACGGCGATGAGCCGCTTTTGACGGAGCGTGTGCCGAAGCTGCCTCTTCCCCGCCATGTCGTGACGTTCGGGGCGGACGAACAAAACGATTACTATCCGACCGATGTGCGCATTGAAGCGGGAGGAACATCGTTTGTCGTCAATGCGCTTCCCGGCCGGACGTTGTTTATGCCGGTATTAGGCAAACATCATGTATACAACGCGCTCGCCGCCATTGCGGTCGCCCGCTTTTTCGGCATCGATTGGGAAGACATCGACGCGGCTCTCTCCCGCCTGCAAGTGACGCGCATGCGTACGGAAGTCGTCAAGACGAAATATGGCTTTACCGTGATTAATGACGCCTACAATGCCAGCCCGACATCGATGCGCGCTGCCTTGATGCTCCTTCAAGAATTGAGCGGCTATCGGCAAAAAATCGCCGTATTGGGCGATATGCTGGAGCTTGGTGACGAAGAAGTGGCGTTTCATCGAGAGATTGGGGAGATGTTGCGGCCGGGAATGGTGGACTATGTGTTCACTTACGGGCCGCTGGCACACCATATCGCCGCAGCGGCTGCCCCATTTTTTGATGATTGGCGGGTGAGGGAGTTCGACGATAAAGCAGCGTTGGCCGAGGCCGTGCGTTCCATCGCGACTTCGGATGACATTGTTTTATTGAAAGCATCGCGCGGCATGAAATTGGAAGAGCTGCTTCGATATTGGGGGTAACATCAAGCAACCCGAGGAAAACGAAAAGCGGCGTCACAGGCGCCGCTTTTCATTCGGACGGGGGTGGAAATGATGATCGGCTGTTTATGTATTCACGGGTTTACGGGAAGTCCAGAAGAAGTGACGCCGCTGGCCAATTATTTGCGGGAGCGGACCGATTGGCTGATCGAAACGCCGACCTTGCCGGGCCACGGAAGCGAACTGCGGTTGAAAGGAATTACATACGACCAATGGATCGCGGCGGCGGAACAAGCGTTTTTAGCGCTCCATCACCGTTGCAGTGTGGTGCATGTCATTGGGTTTTCAATGGGTGGAGTGATCGCCGTCTACTTGGCGGAAAAATACCCGGTCGCCAAGCTTGTGTTGTTGAGTGCGGCGTTTTATTATGTGAACCCAAGGCAATTATGGCGCGACATCCGTGAGATGTTTGCCAACGGATGGAAAGGGGCGCGGGAACACCCGCTGTTTCTCCGCTATCGAAACAAAATGATGGCGACCCCGTTTTCAGCTGTCAGGGAGTTTCGCAAACTCGTGCGCGCTGTGCGTCCCCGACTTCCGTGCGTCACGGCGCCTGCGCTCATTGTGCAAGGAGAAAAAGATGGGATTGTGCCGCTAAAAAGCGCCTATTATTTATATGAGCAGATTGGATCGGCGGAAAAAAAGTTATTGTTTTTGCCCAATTCGTTCCATCATGTTTGTCATAGCATCGATCGGCATGTTCTGTTTGCTGAGGTGGAAACATTTTTGCGCGGCGCCTGCGCTCAACATTGCAAATCGCCGCATAACATGGTATGATAACTGTCAAACCTTTCCCACGAATACAGGGACGATTTTTTATAAGGAGTTTGAATAACATTGACGACATTTCAAGAATTAGGATTAAGCCAAGAAGTGATGAAAGCGATCGAGCGGATGGGGTTTGAAGAGACGACCCCGATTCAAGCGAAGACGATTCCGCTCAGCCTGCAAAATAAAGATGTCATCGGCCAAGCGCAAACCGGAACGGGGAAAACGGCGGCGTTCGGCATTCCGATCGTAGAAAAAGTGGATGTGAAAAACGGCGCCATTCAGGCGCTTGTGGTCGCGCCGACGCGCGAGCTCGCCATTCAAGTATCAGAAGAGCTGTACAAAATCGGCGCCGTCAAGCGGGTGCGCGTCTTGCCGATTTACGGCGGTCAAGATATCGAGCGGCAAATCCGCGCTTTGAAAAAACATCCGCATGTGATCGTCGGCACGCCGGGCCGCATTATCGACCATATCAACCGTAGGACGCTCCGCCTTGACCATGTGCATACGGTTGTGCTCGATGAGGCGGATGAAATGCTCAATATGGGCTTTATCGAGGATATTGAGGCGATTTTAAGCCATGTGCCGGCCGAACGCCAAACGCTTCTCTTTTCGGCGACGATGCCGGATCCGATCCGCCGGATCGCCGAGCGGTTCATGAATGAACCAGAGCTTGTCAAGGTCAAGGCAAAGGAAATGACCGTGCCGAACATCCAACAATACTATTTGGAAGTGCATGAGAAAAAGAAATTTGACATTTTGACGCGGCTTCTTGATATTCAGGCGCCAGAGCTCGCGATCGTGTTCGGCCGCACGAAGCGGCGCGTCGATGAGCTGGCGGAGGCGCTCAACTTGCGCGGTTATGCAGCGGAAGGCATTCACGGCGACTTAAGCCAGGCGAAGCGGCTGTCGGTGCTGCGCAAGTTTAAGGAAGGAACGATTGAAATTTTAGTGGCGACGGATGTTGCGGCGCGCGGTTTGGATATTTCCGGTGTGACGCACGTGTACAACTTTGATATTCCGCAGGACCCGGAAAGCTATGTCCACCGAATTGGGCGCACCGGGCGGGCCGGCAAGACCGGGGTGGCGATGACGTTTGTCACCCCAAGGGAGATCGGCCAGCTTCACCACATTGAGCGGACGACAAAGCGCAAAATGGAGCGGATGAAGCCGCCGACGCTTGATGAGGCGCTCGAAGGCCAGCAGCGCATCGCCATCGAAAAGCTCCTTAACGTCGTGGAAACCGAAAACTTGTCGTTTTACAAACGGGCGGCGGAAGAACTGCTTGAGGAGCATGATTCGGTGACGATTGTGGCTGCCTGCTTGAAAATGTTAACGCGCGAGCCGGATACAACGCCGGTGCAACTGACGGAAGAGCCGCCTTTAGCGGTAAAACGGGAGAAGAAGCGAGGCGGTCGCCCGGATGGTTCCGGCCGCAGCCGGACGAAAAGACGGCGGGTTACGGCGCATTAAGCGCCGTTTTTTCATGGCCGAACTGCGAAAAACGACGGCCGCTTTGGGTGGATCGGCAAAAACGGGGCAAGCAAGCCGCCGACGGCGAAGCCAAATAGATGGGCCAATACATTCCCGTTTGGTTCCATCACCCCAAGCAGCAAATGAGCCGCCATGACCGAAAGCAGCAGCTGAGCATAGCGGGGGGCGACTAAGTCGCGACGGAACAAAGCGAGATAGCTGTACATGCCAAACAAGGCGAAAATGGCCCCTGATGCCCCGACATGGGTGTATAGCGGCGGCAGAAGAAAGACGGTGGCGACATTGGCACCGACGCCGCCTCCGATATACAGAAACAAAAATTTTCCTTTCCCAAGTGCGCGCTCCAACCAGGGGCCAAGCAGCCATAAGGACAAACTGTTGGCGGCCATATGGTGAAAATCGCGATGCAGCACGAGCGGGCTGACAAGCCTCCAGTATTCTCCATGGCGAATGGCGCCGTTCGTCCCAACGGCGTATTGCCAAACGGGCTCGAGCACAGTGAAGGGAAGCGAAAACAACAGCCATACCAGAATGTGAATGAACAACAAGGTGGCGACGACAGGAGAACGGCGGATCAATGAGCGGACATCGCTTGCATGTTGAAGCACGGCTCGGTCTCCCTTCTTGGCGGAAGTGGAACGTTGTTTATATAAGCCATCTTATGCCCAACAACGATAAAAAATTTGTCCAGCTGTCAGGACAGACGGAAGATAGGTGAGAAAATCGTGATCGTCGGCATCGGCATTGACATTATCGAGCTGGGACGGGTCCGTTCTCTTCTGGAACGGAGTAAAAAATTTCCAGATCGGATTTTGACACCGCGGGAGAAGAGGCAGTTCGATCAGCTGCCGCCCACAAGGCAGGCAGAGTTTCTCGCCGGACGATTTGCGGCTAAAGAAGCGTACGCCAAAGCGCTCGGAACGGGGATCGGGGGGCATCTATCGTTTCAAGACATCGAGATCGTTTCCGATGCGAGCGGGAAACCAAGCGTGGTCGTCCGCTGCGGCAGCGAGGGCGATATCGTGCATCTATCCATTTCCCATAGCCGCGATTACGCCGTCGCCCAAGTCATCATTGAACGCCTTGGACCGCTGACGCCGACCGATGCTTGCCATAGCTAGTCTGCATATTCCCGAATGTTGTCTCATATATTGTAGTGCATGGGAAGAAATCGATATATGAGGCAAAGGGGTTGAAGCGATGGGCAGAAACGTGCTGATGGCGTTGGTCGGCATCATTTTTCTATTTGCTTTGGCTGGCTGCGGGTCGAAATCGCAGGAAGAGGTGCTGAAGGCGCTTGATGAAAAGATGGATGAGATGACGGGTTATCAGGCCGAGGCGAAAATGACGTTCCGCACCGGTGAGAAGCCGCAAGTGTATCATGTTGAAGTGTGGCACAAGCAGCCGTCCTACTACCGCGTCAGCTTGAAAAACGCCGACAAAAGGCAAAGCCAAATGATTTTGCGCAATGACGAAGGGGTGTTCGTCTTCACGCCGGCGCTCAACAAAACTTTCAAGTTTGTGAGCGACTGGCCGAAAAACAGCAGTCAAGCGTACTTGTATGAATCGCTTGTGAAAGATATTTTGAGCGATTCGAAGGCGAAGTTTAAGGCGACTGACGACTACTATGTGTTTGAGACGAAAACAAACTATCCGAACAATGAGGTCGTTCCGACCCAAGAGATTACACTGCGCAAAAAAGATTTGGCGCCCGTTTCGGTCAAAGTGATGGATACGGACCGGAAAGCGCTGTTGACGGTCGAATTTTCCAATGTGGAGTTTAACAAAAAGTTTGACGATGATGCGTTTGATACAAAGAAAAACATGACTGGCGCCCGCCTTGAGGTGCCGACGATGGCGGAAGGAAAAGAGCAGGCGATGGCCGTCATGTACCCGAGCCAGCTCCCGAAAGGGGTTCAGGCGCTTGAGGAAAAAGAAGTGAAAGGTGAAAACGGCACGCGCGTCATTATGACATTCGGCGGCAAAAAATCGTTTACGCTTGTGCAGGAAAAAGCGAACGTGCTTCCGGCGACAAGCATGCCGGTGCTTGTCAACGGCGATCCAGTGGATTTAGGGTTTACAATCGGCGCCCTTACCGACCGAACGTTGACATGGTGGTACAATGGGGCGGAGTTTACGCTCGCCTCGGACGATTTGACGCCGGAAGAAATGGTGATGGTCGCCAGCTCAGTGCAAGAGAAAGCGGCAAAATGACAGTGCGGTTTTGGAAACAGGCGGTTCTCCGCGTTGAAGCGGAGAACCGCGTTTTATTTTGTCGCTGCGGATAGAAAGACGGGTGAGACAGGAGGAATGTCATCGTTGTCCAGCGTTTTCCGACGTTTTTCTTGTTTTTCCGCTGCTCATCCTATTCCGTCTTCGTCGGGAACATGGTAAACTAAAAAAGGAATCCAATCGATTCAAGCGCTTTCAAACTGGCTATGATTAGAAAGGCAGCGAGAGAGGATGGACGAGTTTCACCGCGATACGTGGGCGGAAATTGATTTGGATGCCATTTATGACAACGTCGCGAATTTGCGCCGCTTTTTGCTGGAGGACACGCAAATCATGGCTGTTGTCAAGGCGAACGCCTACGGGCACGGCGATGCCCAAGTGGCGGCAACGGCGCTTGAAGCAGGCGCATCCCGCTTGGCCGTCGCCTTTTTGGACGAGGCGCTTGCCTTACGAAAAAAAGGCATCGATGCCCCGATTTTAGTGCTTGGGGCGTCTCGTCCCGAGGATGTGGCGTTGGCCGCCGAACACCGCATCGCCTTAACTGTGTTCCGCTCTGATTGGCTCGAGGAGGCGTCATCACTGTATAGCGGTTCGATCCCGATTCATTTCCATTTAAAGATGGACACGGGAATGGGACGGCTTGGGGTGAAAGACGAAGAGGAGACAAAGCGAATCACGGCCCTGATCGAACGCCATTCGTCTTTTGTGCTTGAAGGGGTGTATACGCATTTTGCGACCGCTGATGAAGTGAATACGGATTACTTTTCTTATCAATACGCCCGCTTTTTGCATATGCTTGATTGGCTGCCGTCGCGGCCCCCGCTCGTTCATTGCGCCAACAGCGCGGCGGCTCTTCGTTTTTCCGATCGAGCGTTCAACATGGTGCGCTTTGGCATTTCGATGTACGGGCTCGCCCCATCGCCGGACATCAAGCCGTTCCTCCCATACGAATTGAAAGAGGCGTTTTCGCTCCATAGCCGCCTCGTACACGTCAAAAAGCTGCAACCAGGCGAAAAGGTGAGCTACGGTGCGACGTACACTGCGCAGACGGAGGAGTGGATCGGCACGATTCCAATCGGTTATGCGGACGGCTGGCTGCGCCGCCTGCAGCACTTTCATGTGTTGGTTGGCGGACAGCGGGCGCCGATCGTCGGCCGTATCTGCATGGATCAATGCATGATCCGGCTGCCAGGGCCGCTGCCAGTCGGGACGAAGGTGACGTTGATCGGCCGCCAAGGGGACGAGGTCATTTCCATCGATGATGTCGCCCGCCATTTGGACACCATCAATTATGAAGTGCCGTGCACGATCAGCTACCGGGTGCCCCGTATTTTTTTCCGAAATAAGCGTATAATGGAAGTGAGAAACGCTGTTGGTCGCGGGTAAGCGATGAATAATCTGCTTCGGAAGACAAAGGATAGAAAATGGAGAAATGACTTTGCAGCGCCGTTGTTTAATGGTATCATGAAGTGGAAGCAATGAATGGCTGCAGTTCGTGGAGGTGTATCTTTGTGTCGGAATCTGGCGCAACAACGGAAATCGTCGTTCGTTTGCCGCAGTCGCTGCTGACAGAACTGGACGTGCTCGTCAAGCAAGAAAACGGCAACCGCAATGAACTCATTTATCAAGCGACGAAAATGTACATTCGCGAGCGGAAAAAACGGCAAATTCGCGAGGCGATGAGACGAGGCTACATGGAAATGGCGAAAATCAATTTATCTATCGCTTCTGAAGCGTTTCATGCTGAATACGAGGCCGACCACACCGTTGAACGCTTAGTTAGCGGGGGGTAATGCTTTGATTGTCAAACGTGGCGACGTGTATTTTGCGGACCTTTCCCCGGTTGTTGGCTCGGAGCAGGGCGGCGTGCGCCCCGTGTTGGTGATCCAAAACGACATCGGCAACCGTTTCAGCCCGACGGTGATCGTAGCGGCCATTACGGCACAAATTCAAAAGGCGAAGCTGCCGACGCATGTCGAGATTGACGCGAAACGCTATGGATTTGAACGCGATTCGGTCATTTTGCTTGAGCAAATCCGCACGATCGATAAGCAACGGCTGACCGATAAAATCACTCATTTGGACGATGAAATGATGGATAAAGTCGATGAGGCGCTGCAAATTAGCTTAGGACTGATCGACTTTTGATAGGAGCGAAAAAACCTTTGCGTTTAGCATAACAGTGAAAGGGAGAAAACGGTTTTCGGTTGCCAACGGGCGGCCGAGCGGATGGGGAAAGCGGCGTTGACGTGCGGCATCGGTCTTGATTATCGAGTGTTCACGCTGGTGAGATGGGCAGATCGGCTTTTCTGGAACGGTCTGTCCCTATTTTCATCTATGTATACTGTTTCACAAAGCAGCTGCGTATAGGTAGCGCTTTTTTTATGCCCAATATCATTAAGGAGGGAATCGCTTGGCTAACGAACAGAGGCTCATTGAGGTCATTGCCGCCGAGCAGCAGCTGGCAGCGAAGCAAGTCGAAAACGTCATTGCGCTCCATCGAGAAGGAAACACGATCCCGTTTATCGCCCGCTACCGAAAAGAAATGACTGGGGCGCTCGATGAAGTGCAAATTCGTGAAGTGCTTGAGAGATGGGAGTATTTGCAGCATTTGGAGCAGCGGAAAGAAGAAGTCATTCGATTGATTGACGAGCAAGGGAAGTTGACGGAAGAGTTAACGCAGGAGATTATGGCAGCCACGAAGCTCCAGCAAGTTGAGGATTTATACCGCCCATATCGGCAAAAGCGGCGCACGAAAGCAACAATCGCAAAAGAGAAAGGGCTTGAACCCCTTGCCGAATGGCTCCTTTCATGCCCATCGGCTCCAACTCCGGAACAACAAGCCGAGATGTTCGTCAACGAAGATAAAGGAGTCGCAACTGTTGAAGAGGCGCTTCAAGGAGCGAAAGATATCATTGCCGAAAAAGTGGCCGATGACGCCGCTCTGCGCCAATGGGTTCGCGACGAGACGCGGCGGAAAGGAACGATTGTTTCCACCGTTAAAGCGGCGGAAAAGGACGAGAAGAACGTATATGAAATGTACTATAATTACGAAGAGCCGCTTGTCAAAATCGTTCCGCACCGTGTGTTGGCGTTAAACCGCGGCGAAAAGGAAGAAGTGCTGCGCGTCTCGGTCAAGGCGCCGGTTGAGGACATCATTCGCTATTTACGGCGAAAAACAGTCGCTGATGAATCGTCTCCAGCCGCTCCCATCGTGGCGGAAGCAGTCGAGGAAGGGTATAAGCGGCTAATGGAACCTGCCATTGAACGCGACATCCGCAACGAGCTGACGGAAAAAGCGGAGGAGCGGGCCATCCATATTTTCGCTGAAAACTTGCGCAAACTGCTTCTCCAGCCGCCGCTCAAAGGAAAAACGGTGCTCGGCATTGACCCAGCCTATCGGACGGGATGCAAGCTCGCCGTTGTCGATGAAACAGGGAAGCTGCTTGCCATCGACGTTATATACCCACACCCGCCGCAAGAGCGAAAAGAAGAGGCCCGCGGGAAGCTCCTTCGCCTGCTCGATAACCATTGTGTTGACGTAATCGCCATTGGAAACGGTACTGCATCTCGGGAAACCGAACAGTTTGTCGCCGACACGCTGAGGCATGCGCCACGCGATATCTTTTATTTGATTGTCAATGAAGCAGGAGCGAGCGTCTACTCTGCTTCTGACCTTGCGCGCGCTGAGTTTCCCGACCTGCAAGTCGAAGAGCGGAGTGCCGTCTCGATCGCCCGCCGCGTTCAAGACCCGCTCGCCGAGCTTGTCAAGATCGATCCAAAATCGGTTGGCGTCGGCCAATACCAGCACGATGTGTCGCAAAAAAAGCTTGCTGAGTCGCTTCGTTTCGTCGTCGAGACGGTCGTCAATCAAGTCGGCGTCAACGTCAACACCGCCTCTGTTTCCCTGCTCCAGTACGTGTCTGGGCTCACGAAAACCGTTGCGGAAAACATTGTCAAGCGTCGTGAGGAACAAGGGAAGTTTCGCAGCCGCGAAGAGCTGAAAACGATTCCTCGGCTCGGAGCGAAAACGTACGAGCAGTGCATCGGTTTTTTGCGCATCATTGATGGTGATGAACCGCTCGACCGCACGCCGATTCACCCCGAGCGGTACGCGGAAGTGAAGCAACTGTTGCGCAAGTTAGGATTTACGACCGCCGCCATTGGCAGTGTTGAACTGCGCCAGGCGCTGCAAGCCATCGAGATCGAGACGGTGGCAGCCGAGCTCGGCATCGGGGAACTGACGTTGCGCGACATTATTGACGCACTGTGCCGCCCAGAGCGCGACCCACGTGATGAACTGCCGAAACCGATATTGCGAAAAGACGTTTTGAAGATGGAAGACTTAAGGCCAGGCATGGAGCTCGAAGGAACAGTGCGCAACGTCGTCGACTTCGGCGTCTTTGTTGACATTGGGGTGAAGCAGGACGGGCTCGTGCATATTTCCAAATTAAGCAAACAATACGTGCGCCATCCGCTCGATGTTGTTTCGGTCGGCGACGTCGTCAAGGTATGGGTCGAGCACGTCGATGTGGCGAGAGGGAGAATTTCGCTGTCGATGGTGCCGGCGGAAGGGTGAAATGGAGAAAGCACTGCCTTAGGAGCAGTGTTTTCTCCGATAAAAAAACCAACATTGGTTCAGCAGTTTAATTTGCTCGCGATTTTTCTCATAATAGGCTCGTCTCATCTGATTTTTGAGCCATGTAGGCAACTTGGTCACCTCCCTAACAACGGAAAGGTAGTATATAATGTATGTAGCTCTGCATTGTCCCGTGCTAAAAAGATAAGGAGAGAAAACTGCGATGGATCAAAAACAGCTGCAATGGCTTGTTGAACAAATCTCTATCCACTCATTCGGCAAACCGTTTCTCCATACCGCTTCCTTCAACCCGCGGCTGCGTGCTGTCGGAGGGCGATACATACTGCAAACCCACAACATCGAACTCAGCCAAAAACATTATGAGCTGTTCGGCGAAGAAGAGTTAATCGGCATCATCAAGCATGAGTTATGTCATTATCATTTACACCTTGAAGGGAAAGGCTACCGCCACCGCGACCGCGACTTCCGCGAGTTGCTGCAAAAAGTGGGGGCTCCTCGCTATTGTCGTCCGCTTGCCCGAAATGCAAAAGCGACGAAAACGATTTACACATACATTTGCACGTCATGCAGCCTCACCTACCGCCGCAAAAGGCGGATCAACATAGACCGTTATGTTTGCGGACGCTGCCGCGGTCGACTTACCCTAACAGTATAGAAGCAGGGGATCAACAACTTTTGCAAAAACGAGGTTGACAATTGAAGTGACTGTGTGCTAAATTATAAAAGCCGTCGCCAAATGGACAATGAGATAAGCAACAAAAAACATATTGACAAAAAGTAAACGGATCAATATAATAAACAATGTCGATTGTCAAACATCATTCCGCAATAGCTCAGCGACGAGCATGCGCATCATCGAATATACTTCGAGTTGTCCTGACGCATCAGACTTCCTTGGATATGCTTGTAGAGGAAGGGACAGGGCAAGTTTTGGGTGCAGTTTCTTCGTCATTATTCCGCAATAGCTCAGCGGTAGAGCAACCGGCTGTTAACCGGTAGGTCGTAGGTTCGAATCCTACTTGCGGAGCCATTTCTTTGGAGAAGTACCCAAGTGGCTGAAGGGGACGGTTTGCTAAACCGTTAGGTCGTGGCTTTACGGCGCGCGGGTTCAAATCCCGCCTTCTCCGCCACTCCGATGTGTGTATGCGTGGCCCGTTGGTCAAGTGGTTAAGACACCGCCCTTTCACGGCGGTAACACGGGTTCGAATCCCGTACGGGTCACTGATCACGCAGGGGAACACCCCTGCGCTTCGCGGTCCCGTAGTGTAGTGGTTAACATGCCTGCCTGTCACGCAGGAGATCGCGGGTTCGAGTCCCGTCGGGACCGCCATGCAATCAAATCGTTGGGCCATAGCCAAGCGGTAAGGCAACGGACTTTGACTCCGTGATGCGCTGGTTCGAATCCAGCTGGCCCAGCCATTTTTTATCTCTATACATACCCGCAAGCTTGCCAACTCGGCGGGAAAGAAAGTATTATGAGCCATTAGTTCAGTAACGAGCAATGCATCTTCGAGTTGACTGCGAGTTGCCTCGACGCACCAGGCTTCTTCGAAACAGCTGGTAGAGGAAGAGGCAGGTAGAACTCGTCAGTACTTAGAGTGTTATGATCACTATGAGCCATTAGCTCAGCAGGTAGAGCATCTGACTTTTAATCAGAGGGTCGGAGGTTCGAGTCCTCCATGGCTCACCATATAGCGGGTGTGGCGGAATTGGCAGACGC
>NZ_JPOI01000001.1:677500-700000 GCF_000733845.1 Geobacillus vulcani PSS1 | reverse complement strand
CCAAGAGTCCACATCGACGGGGAGGTTTGGCACCTCGATGTCGGCTCATCGCATCCTGGGGCTGAAGTCGGTCCCAAGGGTTGGGCTGTTCGCCCATTAAAGCGGTACGCGAGCTGGGTTCAGAACGTCGTGAGACAGTTCGGTCCCTATCCGTCGCGGGCGCAGGAAATTTGAGAGGAGCTGTCCTTAGTACGAGAGGACCGGGATGGACGCACCGCTGGTGTACCAGTTGTCCCGCCAGGGGCACCGCTGGGTAGCTATGTGCGGACGGGATAAGCGCTGAAAGCATCTAAGCGTGAAGCCCCCCTCAAGATGAGATTTCCCACCGCCAAAAGCGGGTAAGATCCCTCGAAGATGACGAGGTCGATAGGTCCGAGGTGGAAGCGTGGCGACACGTGGAGCTGACGGATACTAATCGATCGAGGGCTTAACCTAGAAAAGTGGAAGCGCCGCGTTTCGCTCTCGAAGCCAAATGTTCTTCACCCGCAGGGGCGCTCGCGCCCCGAGGGGGAAGGTTATTTGGCAGAAGAGAGCTAGGCGCTGGAACTGGACAATAGAAAAGCGCAGGCGAGCGGCTTCTTCCGACGGTTATCTAGTTTTGAAGGAATGAACTTCCTTCTTGACATTGTTTATTTTTCGAGTATAATAAATGATGTCATAATCCAAATGCTTGCCTAGTGGCTATGGCGGAGGGGAAACACCCGTTCCCATCCCGAACACGGAAGTTAAGCCCTCCAGCGCCGATGGTAGTTGGGGCCAGCGCCCCTGCAAGAGTAGGTCGCTGCTAGGCAGCTTCATTCACCAGGGAGTTTCGACACGCCTCATTCCCTTTTTTCTTTTTTGGGGCGATTTTAAGCAATTTATGTGCAGGACGGTCTGACGGCAAGCCAAAAAGGCTATGCGGGATCGTCCTTTTCATTTTTTGGAAGCTGTTTTCACCTTGGAAGTGGCGGCGGGGTGCTCAGATGTGATACAATTTCAACGAAAAATAAGCAGCAACGATTCCCCCCTCGCCTCTAAGCATCAGCGTAGCTGGGGAGGAATTGCCCCTTTTATTTTCTTACACGAAAAACGATCTATTTTATCAAACTTAGGATAAGGTGGAACGCAATGAAGCAAGTTGAACTTGTAGTGCATTCCCCCGAGGAAACGAAGGCAGTGGCTCGCCGACTTGCGGAACAGCTTGAGCCAGGGATGGTCATCGCTTTAGAGGGTGACCTCGGGTCGGGAAAGACGACGTTTACAAAGGGGCTGGCCGAAGGGCTGGGGGTGAGGAGAACAGTCAACAGCCCAACGTTTACCATTGTCAAGCAATATGAAGGGCGGTTGCCGCTTTATCATATGGACGTATATCGGCTCGAAGATGAATGGGAAGATCTCGGGTTCGAGGAATATTTTGATGGCGATGGTGTTACGGTTATTGAATGGGCGCATTTGATCGCCGGCCAGTTGCCTGAGGAACGGCTGACCGTTTCCTTGTTTCATCGAGGCGGCGATGAGCGGTTGCTTCGCTTTGAGCCGTCGGGGAAGCGTTATGAACAGTTGTGCAAGGAGATTTTTCCGTCATGAAAGTATTGGGAATTGATACATCGAATATGCCGCTTGGCATTGCCTTGGTAGATGGCGATATCGTGAAAGGGGAATACATCACCAATGTGAAAAAAGACCATTCAACCCGGGCGATGCCGGCCATCGAGTTGTTGCTTCGACGATGTGACGTTGCTCCGAAAGATCTCGATTTAATCGTTGTAGCGAAAGGGCCAGGGTCTTATACTGGGGTGCGGATTGGTGTGACGATTGCGAAAACGCTTGCCTGGTCACTTGGTATTCCGATCGCTGGGGTGTCAAGCCTTGAAGTGCTCGCAGCCAACGCCCGCTATTTCCCTGGGGTCATTGTTCCACTGTTTGATGCGCGGCGTGGACATATTTACACTGGGCTTTACCGCTATGAAGGGGGTGTGCTCCGCTGCCTTGAGGAGGACCAGATTGTGGCGGCTGATGATTGGGCGCGTCGGCTGAGCGAGCGGGAAGAGGATGTGTTGTTCATTGGTGCGGATGCACCGTTATATAGTGATTTGTTTCGAAGTCATTTAGGTGAACGGGCTCACGTGGCTCCTCCGTCTTTGGCGTTGCCGCGTCCGAGTGAGTTGGTGATGCTAGGCAAACAAAAAGAGCGCGAGAACGCCCATGTGTTTGTGCCTAACTACCTCCGCCTTGCGGAGGCGGAGGCGAAATGGCTCGCGAAACAAAAAGGGGAACAGAACGATGGGGGTCAATGTTCAATTTCGGCCAATGACCATTCATGACATTGATGAAGTCGTGCAAGTTGAGCAGGCATCGTTTACTGCGCCTTGGAGCCGTGAATCGTTTTACAACGAGCTCATGTACAACCGCTATGCCAAATATATCGTCATGGTGTACAACGGGCGGATCATCGGGTATGGTGGGATGTGGCTTGTCATCGATGAGGCGCATGTGACGAATGTAGCCGTATTGCCGCAGTTTCGAGGGCAAAAGCTTGGTGAGGCGCTCATGCGACGCTTGATGGACATGGCCAGGCAGCACGGGGCGGTGACGATGACGCTTGAGGTGCGCGTGTCCAATCATGTTGCCCAGTCGCTGTACCGAAAGCTTGGGTTTCACAACGGAGGCATTCGCAAACGGTATTATCCGGATAACTTTGAAGATGCGTTAGTCATGTGGGTGAAGCTGAGATGAATGAAGATGTATATGTATTAGGCATTGAAACGAGCTGCGATGAAACGGCGGCAGCCGTCGTGAAAAACGGAAGAGAGATTTTATCGAATGTAGTGGCGTCACAAATGGAAAGCCACCGGCGGTTTGGCGGCGTCGTGCCGGAAGTTGCTTCTCGCCATCATGTGGAGCAAATTACGCTCGTTATTGAGGAAGCGATGGAGCGGGCTGGTGTATCGTTTGCGGACCTTGATGCGGTGGCGGTGACGGCCGGGCCGGGGCTTGTCGGGGCGCTCCTTGTCGGGGTGAACGCGGCGAAAGCGTTGGCGTTTGCCCATGGACTGCCGCTGATTGGAGTGCATCATATCGCCGGTCATATTTATGCCAATCAATTAGTGGCCGACATGAAGTTCCCGCTGTTGGCGCTCGTCGTTTCCGGTGGCCATACGGAACTAGTGTACATGGAGAAGCATGGGGATTTTGCGGTGATTGGCGAAACGCGCGATGACGCTGCCGGTGAGGCGTATGACAAGGTGGCGCGGGCTTTAGGCCTTCCGTACCCAGGAGGACCGCACATCGATCGGCTGGCCCATGAGGGCGAGCCAGTGATGGATTTGCCGCGAGCGTGGCTTGAGGAAGGTTCGTATGATTTCAGCTTCAGCGGCTTAAAATCGGCAGTGCTCAACGCGCTTCACAACGCAAAACAGCGCGGCGAGGAGATCGATCCGAGACAGATGGCCGCAAGCTTTCAGGCCAGCGTCGTGGATGTGCTGGTGACGAAGACGATACAGGCCGCTAAAGAATATCGCGTACGGCAAGTGTTGCTTGCCGGCGGAGTGGCGGCCAACCGCGGGCTGCGGAACGCACTGCAAGATAGAATGAAAGAGCTCCCCGATGTGGAGCTTCTCATCCCACCGTTATCGTTATGCACCGATAATGCGGCGATGATTGCCGCTGCGGGAACAGTGTTATACCAACAAGGAAAGCGGGCTGATTTGACGCTCAACGCCAATCCAAGCTTACCGCTTGTCTAGGCAGTTGAGCTGAAACGAGAAAGGCGCTGAAGGGCGATCCGTTTGCGACAGACAAACGGGCCGTCCTTTTTGTTTTAGCGTTACAATTTTGAGTGAAAAAAGTTTGTGTATATTTTTATCCACAAACCTGTGGACAATGTGGAAAAAGCGGTAAAACACTATCGGCATAAGAAAAACAATACACAGCGATTTTTGTGTAAAAGGAAGATGTTGTTTGTGGATAGTGTGGAAAAGTTGGTGAATAACTTATATTCCATGGTGGGAATTGTGGATTCTTTTGTGGATAATGTGACTAACTAAAGAACAACCCGCCGAAACCAGAGGCGGGTTGCTGGTTATAGTGAAGTATAAAGCTGTTCCCATTCGGCCAATAACGTTTCGATTCGCTGCTTCCGCTTTTCGTTTTCTTGGGTCAATCGTTGTATCGCTTCATAGTCGCCGTAAACGGATGGATCACAAAGTTGCTGCTCGATCTCAGCAATTTGTGCTTCCAGCGTTGTAATCTCGGCTTCGATTTCATCTAAGCGGCGTTGGCGTTGGCGCCGCCGTTTTTTCTCCTCTTTTTCTTGCTCGTACGTCGTTTTGGCCGAATCACTTGCCGTTTCTGCCGGGCGGACATTCAGGAGAGCCAGTTCGCGCATTTCTTCTTTTTTGGCGATGTAGTAATCATAGTCGCCTAAGTATTCAGTTAGGCCTCCGTTGGAAAGTTCAAACACCTTTGTTGCGATTCGGTTGATGAAATAGCGGTCATGGGAAACGAACAAAATCGTTCCCGGGTAGTCGATGAGCGCTTGCTCGAGCACTTCTTTGCTGTCGAGGTCGAGATGGTTGGTCGGTTCGTCCAAAAGAAGGACATTTGCTTTTTGCAGCATCAGCTTGGCGAGCGCTAGGCGTGCTTTCTCCCCGCCGCTTAAAGCGGAGACCGGTTTTAAGACGTCATCACCAGAAAATAAGAAGTTGCCGAGCACACTGCGAATTTCTTTTTCCGTCTTCTCGGGGTAGGCGTCCCACAGCTCGTCAAGCACCCGTTTGTTCGATGACAAATCAGCTTGGTCTTGATCGTAATAGCCGATTTGGACGTTTGCGCCGTAGCGGAGCTCCCCCGCTTGGATAGGGAGTTTTCGGGCGATCGCCTTCAACAACGTCGACTTGCCGATGCCATTCGGCCCGACTAGGGCGACGCTTTCGCCGCGCGTAATGCGGAAGCTGATTTGGCGAATGATGGGGGCACCTTCCCCATAGCCAACGGCTATGTTTTCAGCGGTGAGCACTTCATAGCCGCTCGGCCGATTGATCGAGAACGAAAAGGAGGCTGATTTTTCATCGCTGACAGGCCGTTCGAGCCGTTCTATTTTTTCCAGTTGCTTTCGCCGGCTTTGTGCCCGCTTGGCTGTTGAGGCACGGGCGATGTTGCGTTGGATGAAGTCTTGGAGTCGGGCGATTTCTTCCTGCTGTCTTTCGTACCGTTTTAACTCTTGTTCGTATTGCTCGGCCCGCAACTCCAAATAGCGGCTGTAGTTGCCGGCATAGTGTTTGAGCGTGGCATTGGACAGTTCGTATACGTCGGTGACGATTTTGTCTAAAAAGTAGCGGTCGTGGGAAACAACCAGGACGGCACCAGGATAGGCTTGCAAGTACTGCTCCAGCCAGGTGAGCGTCTCAAGATCCAAATGATTCGTCGGCTCGTCCAAAATCAATAAATCCGGCTTGGACAACAGCAATTTCCCAAGGGCAAGACGCGTCCGCTGTCCGCCGCTTAACGACGAGATCGGCGTTGTTTTATAATCATATGAGGAAAACTGCAGCCCGTGCAAAACAGAGCGAATGTCAGCTTCGTATTGGTAGCCGCCTTGTTCTTTATATTGTTCTTGCAGTTCGTCATACATTTTCAGTGTTTTTTCATAGCGAGCTGAATCGGCGAGTACGTCCGGGTCGCCGAGTTGCATGCTGAGCTCGGCAAGCTGTCTTTCGAGTCCTAGGAGCGGGGTGAATACCTCAAGCATTTCGTCCCAAATGGAACGCGGCGAGTTGAGCCCACTGTTTTGCGCCAAATAGCCGATTTTGATATGGTTTGGTTTGAGGATTTTGCCGCTGTCGAAAGGAAGTTTGCCGGCGATGATTTTCAACAATGTCGATTTCCCTGCTCCGTTGCGGCCGACAAGGGCAATTCGGTCACGGGACTGTATTTCTAGTTTTATATTCGATAAAATAAGGTCAGCACCGAAATATTTTGTGAGTCCGTGCACTTGCAAAATGATCATGTCATTTCACCTCGCGAATAGTTTAACGTAAGTCGCGAAAACGGTCAAAGACGAATGATGAAAAATCGTGTATAGTGTATAAATGGAGGAGATGGTATTGTCATCGTTCACTCATTTCAATGAACAAGGGCGCGCAAAAATGGTTGATATTACGCACAAAGAAGATACTGTGCGAGTGGCTGTGGCGCAAACGAGCGTGACTGTCAGCCGGGAAATTTACGAAAAAATGACGAGCAATGCAATCGAGAAAGGGGATGTACTTGCCGTCGCTCAAGTGGCGGGGGTGATGGCGGCAAAGAAGACCGCCGATCTTATTCCAATGTGTCACCCGCTTATGTTAAAGGGTGTGGACATTGCTTTTGCTTGGGAAAACGATGGGGAAGAGCATAAACTCGTCATCACTGCAACGGTGAAAACGAAAGGGAGCACAGGAGTGGAAATGGAAGCGCTGACGGCTGCTTCGGTTTGTGCACTGACGGTGTACGATATGTGCAAGGCGTTTGATAAAGGAATGGTCATCGGTCCGACGTATTTGGTCGAAAAAACGGGCGGGAAGTCCGGCCATTACCGACGGAAAACCGATTAGCTAGGGGATGAGACCATGAGCAATGAACAACCAAAAATTCCGCAGGCAACCGCCAAACGGCTGCCGCTTTACTACCGGTTTTTGAAAAACTTGCATGCTTCTGGGAAACAGCGCGTCTCCTCTGCCGAGCTTAGCGAGGCAGTGAAGGTCGATCCAGCGACGATACGCCGCGATTTTTCCTATTTTGGCGCCCTTGGCAAGAAAGGGTATGGATATAATGTCAATTATTTGTTGTCGTTTTTCCGCCGGACGCTTGAAGAGGATGAGGTGACCGAAGTCGCCTTGTTCGGCGTCGGCAATTTAGGCACGGCCTTTTTAAACTATAATTTTTCGAAAAACAACAATACAAAAATCGTGATGGCCTTTGATGTTGATGAGCGGAAAGTAGGGACGACAGTCGGCGGGGTGCCGGTCTACCATCTCGATGAGCTGGAGAAGCGGCTTCATGAAAACATCCCAGTGGCCATTTTAACGGTGCCCGCCGCCGCGGCCCAAGCGCTGACCGATCGCCTTGTCGCGCAAGGAATTAAAGGCATTTTAAACTTTACTCCGGCGCGGTTGAACGTGCCGAATCATATTCGCGTCCATCATATCGATTTAGCCATTGAGCTGCAGTCGCTCGTCTATTTTTTGAAAAACTATCCATCGCCATCGTAAAAAGGAGAGAACAACACATGAAATATTTATTGCTCGTTCTTGTTATTTTGTTGCTGTTTGGCACGAAAAAGCTGCCGGAATTAGGGCGGTCGTTCGGCCAATCGCTTCGCGAGTTTAAAGATGCCACAAAAGGGCTTGCTGATGACGAAGAAACGAAAACTGACCGATGACAAGACAGGATGGGGAAACAATGAATGACAAAGAAATGTCGGTGTATGAGCATCTGGGCGAACTGCGGAAACGGCTCATCATCGTTCTTGTCTTTTTTGCTGTGGCGCTTGTCGCTAGTTTCTTTTTTGTTGATGACGTCATTTTGTATTTGCAACGAACGGCTGAGGCGAAGCATTTGACCATGAACGCCTTTCGTCTTACCGATCCGATTAAAGTGTATTTTCAGTTTGCTTTTGTCATCGCCGCCGTGTTGACCTCTCCGGTGTCGCTGTATCAAATTTGGGCGTTTGTCAGCCCTGGACTTTACGAAAAAGAGCGGAGAGTGACACTGAGCTATATCCCGGCGTCGATCGTTCTTTTTTTAGCAGGCGTCAGCTTCGCTTATTTCGTTTTGTTTCCGTTTGTCGTTCGATTTATGAGCCAGCTGGCTGACCAACTAGGAGTTCAGCAAATGATCGGCATTAATGAATATTTTCAGTTCTTGCTTCAGCTTGTGCTGCCGTTTGGCATCGTGTTTCAGCTTCCGATTGTTGTGCTGTTTTTCACCCGCTTAGGGCTTATTACGCCACAGCTTCTTGTTCGCATCCGCAGGCATGCGTATTTGGCGCTCCTTATTTTGGCGGCGATCATTACGCCGCCGGATGTGTTATCGCAGATAATCGTCATGATCCCGCTCGCCATTTTGTATGAAGGAAGCATTTGGGTGGCGCGCATCGGCTATCGGAAAGCGCAACGAGCAGCCGAGCAGGAAGGCAATGGGTGAGGCGGGACGAAAAAACATTGAGAGGAAAGCAAGGCCGGACCAAATGAAGGGGCTGTCTCAAAAGCCGCAAAACAAGGCTTTGAGGTTGGCCTCTTGTTTTTTTTCGTTTCCATTTTCACGATATGACCGCCGTCATGAGATTGATGTTCTGGCCCCCTCCCATGCGAATCACGGGAAGGGGATCAGTGTTTTGAGGCGAAAAGAAGGCGAAGGGCGGTGCCGAAATCAAAGGCAGCGAGCGCCGCCAAAGCGATGGTGGAGACGTTCCAAATCGTTTCATGAGCACTTTCAATGGCCAAATACGTAAACAGCGAGCCTAAGATGAAATACGGCAGCGAAAACAGCCGAGGGTGTCGCATCATAGCCAAACCCTCCAAACGGCGAGCGGCAGCTCGGACTGTTGCATCATTTTCTCAATCTCGTCAGCCAACAGCGTCTGCAAGGCGACGACCAACGTATTCATGGCCACATGGGCGAAAATCGGTACGAAAATGCGTCCGGTTTTTGCGTATAAAAACGCGAAGACCATCCCCATGGATGTATACAGAAGCAAATGTTCCGGCTCCATATGGACAATGGCAAACAAAAGCGAACTGACAAGCGCAGCGAGCCAAAAGTTGTATTTTTCATAAAGCGAGCCGAAAATGATTTTGCGGAAAATGATCTCTTCTAAAATCGGCCCAATAATGGACGTGACGACAACCAACAGCGGCGTCAGGCGGATGATATCGATGATTTGCCTTGTATTTTCCGACCCTGGTTTGATGCCGAGCAGGCGCCATTCGATGTTGGCGGCGATGCTTTGCGCCGTGAGCGCCAAAAAGACGCCCAAGACGGCCCACGCCCACGAGGAAGCGAGCGGCAGCCGCCGCATCATTCGTTCGTCGCGGTCACCGCGAAGGAGCCATAGGATAATGACAAAAGCGAGCAGGAAACTGATGATCGCCCAATACCCAGAAGCCAGTTTGGCGGCTTCGAGGCGGCTTTCTGCTCCTTGGCCGACGCCGAGGGCGCGAAGAAACGGCACGCCGACAAAGGCTGACAGTTGCATGACGATATACGTGATGATGACGTACCAATGGTTGCGTTTCAAATCCTCTACCCCTTTTATTTCAAATTATATCCGTATTGTAGCACATATATGGCGAAAATAGTAAGAAAACTGCGTTCTTGCGTCCCACCTCACCGCCGTAAAAAATTAACCGGAGCCGTTTATCAGTTCGGGGAATGTGAAATAATGAAAACGAGCTCCGCGCGGATAGGGAGTAGAGGCAAAACAGCCGGCTCCTTTTGCTCTTTCTTCTTTAGGAGAGAAAAACAGTTATTTTTTTTTTGCATTTCCTACTTGCAAAACCGAAAGAAGTTCATTAATATTATAAGTGTGTTAGCACTCAATAATGATGAGTGCTAATAAGAACGGCGAAAACTATCGTTAAGGAGGTTGTTCCCCGTGTTGAAGCCATTAGGCGATCGTATTGTCATTGAAGTCGTGGAAACAGAAGAAAAAACGGCTAGCGGCATCGTATTGCCGGATACGGCGAAAGAAAAACCGCAAGAAGGCCGCGTTGTTGCTGTCGGTGCAGGCCGCGTGCTCGATAACGGCCAACGCATCGCGCCGGAAGTCGAAGTCGGCGACCGCATCATCTTCTCGAAATATGCCGGCACAGAAGTGAAATACGACGGCAAAGAATACTTGATCTTGCGCGAAAGCGATATTTTAGCTGTCATCCGCTAATATATATGTGTTCATGACATAAACATTCCGAAAACATACGGGGTACTTAATCGAATACTTAACTTGTGGCACGCAGTCCAACAATTTCATAAGGAGGTAACGGGGTATGGCAAAACAAATCAAGTTCAGCGAAGAAGCGCGCCGTGCGATGTTGCGCGGGGTGGACAAACTCGCAGACGCAGTGAAAGTCACGTTAGGTCCGAAAGGCCGCAACGTCGTATTGGAGAAAAAATTTGGATCGCCGCTCATCACGAATGACGGGGTAACGATCGCGAAAGAAATCGAACTCGAAGACCCGTTTGAAAATATGGGCGCGAAACTGGTCGCTGAAGTCGCCAGCAAAACGAACGACATCGCTGGGGACGGTACAACAACCGCTACGGTATTGGCTCAAGCGATGATCCGCGAAGGGCTGAAAAACGTGGCTGCTGGTGCGAACCCGATGGGCATCCGCCGCGGGATTGAAAAAGCGGTTGCTGTTGCCGTTGAAGAATTAAAAGCCATCTCCAAACCGATCAAAGGAAAAGAATCGATCGCCCAAGTGGCTGCGATTTCGGCTGCTGACGAAGAAGTCGGCCAATTGATCGCTGAAGCGATGGAACGCGTTGGCAACGACGGTGTCATCACGCTTGAAGAATCGAAAGGCTTCACGACGGAACTCGACGTTGTCGAAGGGATGCAATTCGACCGCGGTTACGTTTCGCCGTACATGATTACAGATACGGAAAAAATGGAAGCTGTTCTCGAAAATCCGTACATCTTGATTACGGACAAAAAAGTATCGAGCATCCAAGAGTTGCTGCCGGTTCTTGAACAAGTGGTCCAACAAGGCCGTCCGCTCTTGATCATCGCGGAAGATGTCGAAGGCGAAGCGCTCGCGACGCTTGTTGTCAACAAACTGCGCGGCACGTTCAATGCCGTTGCCGTCAAAGCGCCTGGCTTCGGCGATCGCCGCAAAGCGATGCTCGAAGATATTGCGATTTTGACGGGCGGCGAAGTCATTTCGGAAGAGCTTGGCCGCGAACTGAAATCGACAACGATCGCTTCGCTTGGCCGTGCGTCGAAAGTGGTCGTAACGAAAGAAACGACGACGATTGTCGAAGGCGCTGGCGATTCGGAGCGCATCAAAGCACGCATCAACCAAATCCGTGCGCAGCTTGAAGAAACAACGTCCGAATTCGACCGCGAAAAACTGCAAGAACGCTTGGCGAAATTGGCTGGCGGTGTAGCGGTCATCAAAGTTGGTGCGGCAACCGAAACAGAATTGAAAGAACGCAAACTGCGCATCGAAGACGCGCTCAACTCGACTCGTGCGGCTGTTGAAGAAGGCATTGTCGCCGGCGGTGGTACGGCATTGATGAACATCTACAACAAAGTCGCGGCTATCGAGGCGGAAGGCGATGAAGCAACCGGCGTGAAAATCGTATTGCGCGCGATCGAAGAACCGGTTCGTCAAATCGCGCAAAACGCTGGTCTGGAAGGCTCGATCATCGTTGAGCGTCTGAAAAACGAAAAACCGGGCATCGGCTTCAACGCCGCAACGGGTGAATGGGTCGACATGATCGAAGCTGGTATCGTGGACCCGACGAAAGTCACTCGCTCGGCGCTGCAAAACGCTGCTTCTGTCGCTGCCATGGTCTTGACGACCGAAGCGGTTGTCGCCGACAAACCGGAAGAAAACAAAGGCAACAACAACATGCCGGACATGGGCGGCATGATGTAATCAGCGCCTCCCATCCGTTGGAACACTGGGGTTTTCCCCGGTGTTCTTTTTGTTTTGACGATGAAAATGACCACGCTATGGAATGCGGATCAAGCACGCATAAATCGCCTCCCCCTCTTTCCAAGCAGCGCGAATGACGTAGATGTACGAACCTGGTTGTTTGGGCAGCGTGATCGTTCCATTTTGCACCGGTTTCCAGTCGGCATCCTCGCCGTTCCATACGCCGGCTTCGAGCATGAATGGGCGGTAGTCAAACTGGATGCGAAGTTTTGCACCCGAAGCGACGGGATGAGGCTTGAGTTCTCTGACGAGCAGCGGTGGGGCGGCGGCATCGGCAACAACTCCGCGCCGGCCTGTCGACCACGTATAAGTCCCGAGCCGGTGGTCGACCGTTTCACCGTTGACGGTCAACGTTAATGCAGGCGGCTTGATATCACCGAATGAACAGCCGGAAAGCCATAGAAGCAAACTAAGAAGCGGGGCCCATCGTTTCTTCATTGTCGAACCATTCCCCCTTTTTGAATATAGACGTCTTTTTAGCCGCTTCGTTGCGTTGATCCGCCTGAAAATGGGAATAAAAATGTAATGGGGATGTCGATGCAAAGGAGGATAACGCAATGAACGAACGAATCGAACGCGACTCGCTCGGCGAAGTGCGAGTGCCGGCCGATAAATACTGGGGAGCGCAGACGGAACGGAGCCGGCAAAACTTCCGGATCGGCAAGGAAACAATGCCGCTGGAACTCATTTATGCCTATGCCGAGCTGAAAAAAGCCGCGGCCATCGTCAACGAGCAAGCCGGGAAGCTGAGTGAAGCGAAAAGACAGGCGATTGTGACCGCGTGCGATGAAATTTTGGCCGGCCGGTGGGATGCGCATTTTCCGCTTGTCGTTTGGCAGACGGGAAGCGGGACGCAGACGAATATGAACGTCAATGAAGTGGTGGCGAGACGGGCCAACGAGCTGCTCCGTGACGGCGAGGGACGCATTCACCCGAACGATGATGTGAATATGTCACAAAGCTCCAATGATACGTTTCCAACGGTCATGCATATGGCGGTGTATGTGAAAATTCACAAGCATTTGCTGCCGGCGCTGGATGGATTGATCGGCACGTTCGCAGCGAAGGAGCGGCAATATGCGAAGACGATCAAAATCGGACGCACCCACTTGCAAGATGCGACGCCGCTCACATTCGGACAAGAGATTTCCGGGTGGCGGACGATGCTGGAGAAAAGCAAAATGATGATCAGCGAAGCGGCCGACAAGCTGCTCGATTTGGCGATCGGCGGCACGGCGGTCGGCACGGGGATCAATGCGCCGCCAGCGTTTGGCGAACAAGTCGCCAAACAGCTGCACGCCCAAACCGGCTACCCGTTCCGCTCTGCTGCCAACAAATTTCACGCGCTGACCAGCCATGACGAGATCGTTTACGTTCACGGGGCGTTGAAGGCGCTCGCCGCCGATCTGATGAAAATCGCTAACGATATTCGTTGGCTGGCGAGCGGACCGCGCTCTGGGCTCGGGGAGATCACGATTCCAGCCAATGAACCTGGGAGCTCCATCATGCCGGGCAAAGTGAATCCGACGCAAAGCGAAGCGATGACGATGGTGGCCGTGCAAGTGTTTGGCAATGATGCGGCAATTGGTTTTGCGGCAAGCCAAGGCAATTTTCAATTAAACGTGTTCAAACCGGTCATCGCCTATAACGCCATTCAGTCCGTGCAGCTGCTTGGCGATGCTATTCGCTCATTTGATGAGCGATGCGCCCAAGGGTTGGAGGCGAACGAAACGAAAATGAAAGAGTACGTGGACCGCTCGCTGATGCTCGTGACAGCGTTAAGCCCGCATATCGGCTATGACAAAGCCGCAGAAATCGCCAAGCTTGCGCACCGCGAAGGATTGACGCTGAAAGAAGCGGCCTTGAAAACCGGGTATGTGACAGCCGAGCAGTACGAAGAATGGGTAAGGCCGGAGAAGATGATTTAGTAGCTCAAAACGCCGGGAGCAAACAGGCGGCCAAAAAACGGGGCTGAGCCAAAAGGTCGTCTGTCTTTCAAGATAAACACAACATATGACACGATCAGTCAGTGCATATATATAGCGGTGGAAGAGGGTGTTCCGGTCTTTCGGGACACCCTCGTTTTCCTGTTTTTCTCCTCCCCCTCTGTTGCAAATTGATTCCAAAAGTTCCGTATATTCGATATTATATTAATAGTATAAACTACATATTGTCTACCGCTAAAAGTCCCATTCATCACCATAAAAGGAGCTTGATGTCATGACGATGAACGAACCGTTGCTTCCCTCCATCGAACAAGTTGTTCGCAATGTGGAACAAGTCATTGTTGGAAAACGGCAGGTGATTGTGCTCAGTTTAACAGCGCTGTTGGCCAAGGGGCACGTATTGCTTGAAGACGTGCCCGGCGTCGGCAAAACGATGCTCGTGCGCGCGTTGGCGAAATCATTTCAAGCTGAGTTGAAACGGATTCAATTTACGCCGGATTTGTTGCCGAGCGATGTGATTGGTGTTTCTGTCTATAACCCAAAAGAGCGGCAGTTTGAGTACAAACCCGGGCCGATCGTCGCCCATATCGTGCTCGCTGATGAGATCAACCGGACGTCGCCGAAAACGCAGTCAGCGCTTCTTGAGGCCATGGAAGAAGGAAGCGTGACGGTCGACGGCATCACGCGGGCGCTTCCACAGCCGTTTTTTGTCATGGCGACGCAAAACCCGATTGAATACGAAGGAACGTACCCGCTTCCGGAAGCGCAGTTGGACCGGTTCTTGCTGAAGCTGCAAATGGGCTATCCGTCTCCTGATGAGGAAATCGAGATGTTAAATCGGCTGGAAAAAATGAAGCCGTTGGAAGAAATCGGACCGGTGATGACGCTCGACGAATTGCGGGCTTTGCAGCAGAAGGTAGCCGATGTGCATGTCAGCGATACGGTGAAGCGATACATCGTCGAGCTGGTCCGGCAAAGCCGGGCGCATGAAGCCGTGTATTTAGGCGTCAGTCCGCGCGGTTCGGTCGCCTTGATGAAAGCGGCGCAGGCATACGCGCTCATTCATGGCCGCGATTTTGTCATCCCTGATGACGTGCAGCAACTCGCTCCTTATGTACTCGCCCATCGTCTGCTCGTTCGTCCGGAAGCGAAATGGGACAAGCTTGATGGCAAAACGATCCTTTCCGAGCTGATGGCCCGCACGCCGGTGCCGGTGCAAGGACGGCGGTGAACAGGATGAAGCGAACGGGGAGGAGAATGTGGCGGCCCTTGTTGGGCGTAGTGATCTTAACCGCGGTTTTGTTTTCCTACGCCATGTTTCAAGGGGGCTTTGTCAGCTGGTTTTTGTTTTACAGCTTTTTACCGTTTGGGTTGCATGCGTTGACGGTGGCTCTGTACCCGCTCCGGCGCGCGGCGGTGAGCCGGGCGGTGCCGGCGCGGCGCTATTATGCGGGAGAAGCGATCCCGGTTGCCGTTCGAGTTGAGCTGCCGTGGCCGTTTCCCATGGCCGCGATAGCGGTCGGCGAGGAAAGAGAGGGGCAAGGTGGGGGTGCCGTCGTTTCTTGGATGTTTCGGCGCCGTCTCTCTTGCCAATGGACGCTTGTTTTGCCCCGCGGACGTCATCAGTTGGAAACGGTGCGGCTGGAAGTGAGCGATGTGTTTGGTTGGGGGAAGCGGGTGGAATCGTTCTCGGCTCCGTGCACGGTCATCGTATATCCCCGCTATGTGGAGTGGCCGGCGAACATGGTGCGTGAGTGGTTTTCCCATGGAAACGCGGCCCGGACGTTTGTGTATCACCGCGACCTAGCGGCGGCGGTCGGGGCTCGCGAATACGCGCCGGGCGATAAAATGTCCTGGGTGCACTGGAAGGCGTCAGCGCGCAAGAACGAGTTGATGACAAAAGAATTTGATGAGCAGCGCAACGATGATTGGTTCGTTGTCTTGGATGGCGGCCCATCACCTTGGTTCGAAGAGCTGGTCACGCTGGCTGCTTCTGTAGCGAAAGCGTTGTTGGATGCGGGAGCCCCGGTTGGGCTGCTTGTGGCCGGGAAAGAGCGCTCGTCCTTAGCGCCGCGGCGCCATGGGGAACAGTGGCAGTCGCTGCTTCTCCGCCTGGCGGAAGTGAAGGCGGCCCGCGAAGGGGGAATGGAGCCACTGCTTGTTGACGAAACGAATTGGAAAACGGCGGCAGGATGCATTCTGGTGACGTCTGCCTTGTCTTCCGCGCTGGTGCTGCTGTTGCGCGCGCTGGCGATGAAGCGCCGCGTCATTTTATATGTTGTGACGGGCGAACGGAGAGAGGAACAAAGGCATTGGGAAGAAGAGCTTCGCCGCAGCGGTGTGCATGTCTCCGTCATTGCCCCTGACATGTTGCAGACTGTCCGGCAAGGAGGGGAGCTTCGATGAAGAAGGGGGCAGCTCGGTTTTTCTCTTCTTTTTTGCCCAACTTGTTTGCGGCTTGGCTGCTCACCGAATGGCTTTGGCCGTTGGACGATGTGACGGATACGGGGCATATCGGTTTGTTTGTCTCGTTTGTCTTCCTTTGCTTTGCCGGCTATTGGGTTCGCCTCCCGGCGTGGCTTGCTGTTCTTGGGAAGGGTGTTTATATCGGATGGGCGCTCTCCCGTTTATCTTCGTCTCACTCCATCGCCGCTTTGCCTTCGGCGCTTTGGCGGGATTGCCTCAACTGGCTGTGGGGCGATCGGTCTTCCATGCCGAGCGATGCCGTGCGCACGTTTGTCTTTTTTCTTCTGCTATGGCTCGCTTCGGCCGCTTTTCATTGGCTCATCGGGAAACGGCATCAGTGGTTGATTCCGTATGCGTTGACCGTTGCGTATATTGCCGTCCTTGATACGTTTTTCCCATATAACGGCGATCAGGCGATCGTTCGCCTTGTCGGGCTCGGTTTTTTTGCTTTTGTGTGGCTGCATGGCGAACGGATGCGGGCAAACGGCGCTTTATTTTCTATCGGAAGGTGGCGAACAGCCGCCCTGTTCGTTCCGGCGTTGGCTCTGGCGGCAGGATATGCAGGCCCCAAACTCCCGCCGCAATGGCCGGATCCGGTGGCGTTTATCCGCAGCGTTCATGCCGTGCCGGAGCCGGGCGATGATGAGCCGGCTTCTTCCGCTGTGGCCAAAGTCGGATATGGACAAAATGATTCCCGCCTTGGCGGACCGTTCCTTGCTGATGATACGATCGTATTCACAGCGAAAGATCGAGGTCTTCATTATTGGCGCGTCGAGACGAAAGACGTTTACACCGGCAAGGGGTGGGAGGAGTTTCAGAGCGAACAAGTTTACTCGTTTGCCAATGGAGAGACGATCAAACATGAATGGTGGAGCCCGCGAGTCGAAACGGTGGAGCAAACCGCAGAAATCCGCCTTCATCAAGGAGGATTTCATCTCGTTTACCCGCTTGGTTTGCGGCAAGTGAGGGCGGCCAATCCGGTCGTTTATCGCATGAAGTTGGCGACAGAGAAAATTGAGACGACCGACGACCAAGCCAACGCGGTTCCTATTAAACAGTATGTTGTCACGTATGGGGAGCCGGACTTTCCGATTGCTGCCCTGCGCGCCGCTCCTCCGGTCCAAGACCGGTCTTTGTTGAAACGATATACGCAGCTGCCGAAAACCTTGCCGCAGCGGGTCCGCGACTTGGCCAAACAAATTACAGCCGGAGAAAAAACAGCCTATGATCAAGTCAAAGCCATCGAACAATACTTTCAGCAGAGCGGATATGTGTATGAGACGAAAGATGTGGCCGTGCCGGGGGAAAACCAAGATTATGTCGACCAATTTTTGTTTGAAACGAAACAAGGGTATTGCGACAACTTTTCCACTTCGATGGCGGTCCTCGTTCGCACGCTCGGCATCCCCGCCCGCTGGGTGAAAGGCTATGTATCGGGGCGGTTGGTTGGGGAGCAAAATGGCGATTCTCTTTACGAAGTGCGCAACAATGACGCTCATTCGTGGGTGGAAGTGTATTTTGAAGGCGTCGGTTGGGTGCCGTTTGAGCCGACGCGGGGGTTTGCCAATCCCTACGCGTTTTCTCTCGATCCTTCCGAGGAGGATGACTCTGCGGCGCCTGAGCAGCAACCGGAAGAGCAGGATCGAACGAACCTCCCACAGCCGCCGTCGGAGATGCCCTCTGCCGCGAAACAAGACGGCCATTGGTGGGAGCGGCTCGTCGACTTCTGGTCATGGAAGACGGTGTTGGCGGCGGCGGCCGCGCTGGTGGCAGCGGCTTGCGTGATCTATGCGACAAGGCGGAAATGGTGGCCGCGCCTGACGCTTCTTCGTTTTCGGCGCCGAAAAGCGGACGGGGGCGACTGGCTGATTTCAGCGTATGCGGCGCTTTTACGCCATTTGCACGATTACGGGTTGAAGCGGTGGCCGCAGGAAACGCTTCGCCAGTATGCGAATGAGGTCGATCGTTTGTTCGAAACGGATGAAATGAACCGGTTGACAAGGCTATATGAATGTGTGGTGTACGGAACCGGGCTTCCGGACACAGACGTTCGCGAAGCTGTTCAATTGTGGGAAAATTTAATAAAAAGGACGATCTCTTGACCGCATGCCGGCAAGTTGATAGAATGAATTCAAATTTGCATACGGACAGACGAAAGCCCTTCATATAAGCGCAGGAATACGGCTTGCGCGTCTCTACCGGGCCGCCGTAAACGGCCCGACTATGAAGGCAGAAGACGCTGCTATTCTGCCTTCATCCATGTTTTGGGCAATGGCAGCGTTATTTTTTTGATGGGGTGGAGAACATGAATCAAGAAATGATCGTCGTCTTGGATTTCGGGAGTCAATACAACCAGCTGATCACTCGCCGCATCCGGGAGCTCGGCGTTTACAGTGAATTGCATCCGCACACGATCCGCGCTGAGGACATCCGGGCGCTGAACGCCAAAGGGATCATTTTTTCCGGCGGGCCGAACAGCGTGTATGATGAGCAAGCGTTTCGGTGCGATCCGGCGATTTTTGAGCTTGGCTTGCCGATTTTAGGAATTTGTTACGGGATGCAGCTGATGGCCCATCATTTGGGAGGAAAAGTGGAAAAAGCGGCGCACCGTGAATACGGCAAAGCGCTCATCCAAGTGAAAAACGATTCTTTGCTTTTTCATGAGTTGCCGGACGAGCAAGTCGTTTGGATGAGCCACGGTGATTTGGTGACCGCTCCGCCTAGTGGCTTTGTTGTCGATGCGACGAGCCCTTCGTGCCCGATCGCCGCGATGAGTGACGAACGGCGAAAATGGTATGGCGTGCAATTCCACCCAGAAGTGCGCCACTCGGTATACGGCAATGATTTATTGAAGAACTTTGTCTTTGAGGTATGTGGCTGCCGGGGCGATTGGACGATGGAAAACTTTATTGATGAGCAGGTGCGCCGCATTCGCGAACAAGTCGGCGGGAAAAAAGTGTTGTGCGCCTTAAGCGGCGGGGTCGATTCATCGGTCGCCGCGGTGTTGGTGCATCGGGCTGTTGGCGACCAACTGACTTGTATTTTCGTCGACCATGGCCTTTTGCGCAAAGGGGAAGCGGAAAGCGTCATGAAGACGTTCCGTGAGCAGTTTCAGATGAACGTCATTAAAGTGGATGCAAAGGAGCGCTTCTTGGCGAAGCTTAAAGGGGTCTCTGACCCGGAACAAAAGCGGAAAATCATCGGCAATGAATTTATTTATGTGTTTGACGATGAAGCGGCTAAGCTTGAGGGCATTGAATTTTTAGTGCAAGGCACGCTTTATACAGACATTATTGAAAGCGGCACAGCGACGGCGCAAACGATCAAATCGCACCATAACGTCGGCGGCTTGCCGGAAGATATGAAATTCGAACTGATCGAGCCGCTCAATACGCTGTTTAAAGACGAAGTGCGCGCACTGGGCACTCAATTGGGAATCCCGGACGAGATCGTCTGGCGTCAGCCGTTCCCAGGACCGGGGCTCGGCATCCGTGTGCTCGGTGAAGTGACGGAAGAAAAATTGGAAATCGTCCGTGAATCGGATGCCATTTTGCGGGAAGAAGTAAAAAAAGCCGGACTGGACCGCGAAATCTGGCAGTACTTTACGGTTCTCCCTGACATCCGCAGCGTCGGAGTGATGGGGGATGCCCGCACGTACGATTATACGGTGGCCATCCGCGCGGTGACCTCGATCGACGGGATGACCGCCGATTGGGCGCGCATTCCGTGGGATGTGCTCGAGCGCATTTCAACGCGCATCGTGAACGAAGTGCCGCACGTCAACCGCGTCGTCTACGACATTACAAGCAAGCCTCCGGCAACGATCGAGTGGGAATAAAAACGAACAAAAGACGGACATTTCCAAAGGAATGTTCGTCTTTTTTCTTGACAGCTGCTTTTTAGGCTGATAAAATAGCTGTGGAATCATGAATATTGTCGAATTCCGTCGTATAATCCCGGGAATATGGCTCGGGAGTTTCTACCAAGCTACCGTAAATAGCTTGACTACGAGGGATGCGAGATAGGAGAGCGCTTGTTTTGTCCTCTCTCTGTTCGTCATTCCTTCCTAGTCAACGCTTCTGGTAGCAGCCGAAGCGTTTTTTCATTTTTTATAGGCAGGAGGGGACAGAGTTGAGAAAATACTTTCAATTCGATGAGCTCGGCACGAACTATCGGACAGAGATCATCGCCGGGCTGACGACATTTTTGTCGATGGCGTACATTTTGTTCGTCAACCCGTTTACGTTGTCGCTTGGCGCGGTGAAAGATTTTCCGGATGAACTGCGGATTGACCAAGGGGCGGTATTTGTCGCCACCGCTTTGGCCGCGGCGTACGGATCGATTTTGATGGGGGTGTTGGCTCGCTATCCCATCGCTTTGGCGCCGGGGATGGGATTGAATGCCTTTTTCGCCTTCACCGTTGTCCTGCATATGGGGATCCCTTGGCAAACGGCGCTTGCGGGGGTTTTCGTTTCGGGAGTCATTTTTACGATTTTAACGCTGACGGGCATCCGGGAGAAAATTATTGATGCCATTCCGGTTGAGTTGAAATATGCCGTCGGTGCCGGAATCGGGCTGTTCATCACGTTCATCGGCCTGCAAAACGCTGGAATTATTGTCGATAACAAAGCGACGCTCGTCGGATTAAGTTCGTTGAAAGATGGCAATACACTGTTGGCCATTTTTGGATTGTTCATCACCATTGTTTTGATGGTAAGAAAAGTAAATGGCGGCGTCTTTTACGGCATGGTCATTACCGCGATTGTCGGCATGATTTTCGGTTTGATTAAAGTGCCGCATCAAATTGTCGGCGCTATTCCGGACATTTCACCAACCTTCGGTGTAGCGATCAAACATTTGCCGGACATTTTCTCGTGGAAAATGCTCGGTGTTGTCTTAACGTTCTTTATTGTCGACTTTTTCGATGCGACTGGCACGCTCTTGGCGGTCGCCAACCAAGCCGGGTTGTTGAAAAACAATAAACTGCCGCGCGCCGGCAAAGCGCTGCTCGTTGACGCGACAGCCGTCATGGTCGGAGCGGTGTTTGGCACATCGACGACGACGTCGTACATCGAATCGTCGGCCGGCGTCGCTGCCGGAGGGCGCTCCGGGTTTTCGGCGGTCGTGACAGGGATTTTGTTCCTGCTTGCTTTGTTCTTCTCGCCGCTGTTAAGCGTCATTACCGCGCCGGTTACGGCGCCAGCGCTCATCATCGTCGGTGTATTAATGGCCTCGTCGATCGGCGAAATCGATTGGAAGAAGTTTGAGGTGGCTGTGCCGGCGTTCTTCACGCTCATCACGATGCCGCTTTCCTACAGCATCGCCACCGGCATCGCCGTTGGCTTCATTTTCTATCCGATCACGATGATTTTGAAAGGCCGCGGCAAAGAAGTGCATCCATTATTGTATGTGCTGTTTGTCATTTTTATCTGTTATTTCATCTTCTTGCGCGAATAGGAAAAAGAGAAAAGGACTGTTCCTAGGATGAGTTTGATCATCTTGGGAACAGTCTTTTTTTGTATCTTATGCATAAATTTTTTTCGCATGAGGGGTCGGATGATCTCAATATGGTATAATGGTCAAAAAGTTGGAGGGGAGTCATTGATGTTTATCCGTTACGTGGAGAAAGATGTGTGGTTAAAGTTGTTGACGATGGAAGACGCGAAGCCGCTTTTTGCATTGGTTGATTCGTGCCGCGCGCACCTCCGTCAATGGCTTCCTTGGGTTGATTCCACCAAGACGGTGGAGGATTCGAAGGCGTTCATTTCTCAAGGACTGCAAAAGTTTGCCTCGAGCAATGGATTTGAGGCAGGGATTTTTTATCAAGGACAATTAGCCGGTGTAATTGGTGTCCATTACATCGACCGGGCCAACAGAAAGGCGAGTATCGGCTATTGGCTTGGTGAGTCGTTTCAAGGAAAAGGATTGATGACGAAAGCATGCAAAGCTTGCATTGACGATTTGTTCACTGAGCAGGAAGTGAATCGAGTTGAAATCCGCTGCGCGGTAGGAAATCAGCGGAGCAGGGCAATCCCGGAACGGCTAGGTTTTGTGATGGAAGGAACGATTCGTGATGCAGAGTGGCTTTACGACCACTTTGTCGATCATGTTGTGTACGGAATGTTGGCGAGAGAGTGGAAGAGATAAAAAATGGTGTTGATTGGAAAGAAAAAAACTTTACCCTCTGCCCGAACTTCATCTCCCGTTTCTAAACGAAGTGAAAGTGGGAGATGAAGTTCGGTGAGGCGTAGCCTAAACTTGTCTCTCTTTTTGTAGCACGATATAATCCGTCTAAGATAAAAGAAAGGCTGATAGATCAATGAAATGAGACAGGAATAATCATTCGGTATTCGCATGATCTGATCATCTTGTTTTCGTTGTAAAGTAGCGGAGAAAAGTGATTC